>JAEWBA010000209.1 GCA_023391395.1 Pseudomonadota bacterium | reverse complement strand
GGCCACCGATCTGGTCGAGTCCATCGTGCGCAACGAAGGCATCGATTGCGGCTTTCAGCGCCTCGAGGGCTACTTGTATTCCCTCAGCGCCGATCCCCAGGCCGAAATCGAGGATGAACTGGCGGCCGCACGCGAGGCCGGCGTGGTGGCGAGCAGGATGGATCGGGTCCCCGGCCTCAGCTTCGATACCGGCCCTTGCCTGCGCTTCCCCGATCTGGCGCAATTCCATCCGCTCAAATACCTGAGCGGCCTCGCACGTGCGATCGAGGCGCACGGCGTGCGCATCCGCACCCAGACCCGGGCCCTGGACGTGCAAGGCAGCGACGACGGCCCGATCGTGGAGACCACGCGCGGGGTCGTCCGCGCCGACAGCGTGGTCGTCGCCACCAATACGCCTTTCAACGACCGCGTGGTGATGCACACCAAGCAGGCCGGCTACCTCACCTATGTCATAGCCGTGCGCGTACCCAAGGGTTCAGTGCCGCGCATTCTGCTCTGGGACAATGGCGACCCGTACCACTACGTGCGGCTGACGACGCCGGAGGGCGAGACCGGAGACGAGCTGCTGATCGTCGGCGGCGACGACCACAAGGTGGGGCAGGATGTGCATCCCCAGCACCGCTACGACGAGCTGGAAGCCTGGGTCCGCGAGCGCTACCCGATGGCCGGCGCGGTGGAATACAAATGGTCCGGCGAAGTGATGGAGCCCGCCGACGGCATCGCCTATCTGGGCCGCAATCCGCTCGACAAGGACGTGTACATCATCACCGGCGACTCGGGCAATGGCATGACGCACGGCACTGCCGGCGCGATGCTGGTCACCGATCTCATCATGGACCGCGCCAACCCCTGGGCCGAGCTGTACGATCCCTCGCGCAAGGCGCTGCATGGGGTCGGCGAATTCGTGAAGGAACAGGCGAATACCCTGGCGCAATACCGCGACTGGGCCGCAGGCGGCGAAGTCGAGTCGACGCAGGAAATCGCTGCCGGCGAGGGGGCCATCCTGCGCCAGGGCGCCCACCTGCTGGCCGTGCATCGGGATAGAGAAGGCGGCTTGCATGCCTTGTCCGCAGCCTGCACGCACCTGGGTTGCGTGGTGTCCTGGAATTCCGCCGAGAAGACCTGGGATTGTCCCTGCCATGGTTCGCGTTTCGCGCTCGATGGCGAAGTCTTGCATGGTCCCGCAAGGCAAGCACTGGAAGCGGCCACTCTCGCCGATGACGGCCTTCCCCCACCGCAACCGGAGTCAGGCCCCGAACAACGGCCCCATGGGCGCTGAGTGTTTGCGCTTGTGAAGGATCAATGCCGGAACAACTGCGGCTTCTTATAGTGGAAACCGCTTGCCTGCTGGCGCGCGTCTGCCACGCCCAGGCGGCATGGCGCAGTAGAGTCTTGAATCCAGCATTGGGGGAGAAGCGAACATGAGCATTCGACGGGAATATTCCGGGCTTCGCCTGCTGGCGGTGGCCACCTTTGTCCTCCTGCTGGGCGCCTGCTCGGGCATGCGCATGCCAGGATCGCAGAGCGCGCGCCAGGATAGCGCACCGGCATCCTCGACCAAGCTCAGCGGCGCGCAGGAAGTGCCGCCCGTATCGACCGGCGCCAGCGGCACCAGCACCATCCGCGTAGCGTCCGACAGGTCGGTCAGTGGCGCCGTCAACTTCAGCGGCATGACGGCGACCGCGGCCCACATCCATGAAGGCGCCGCCGGGGCCAATGGCCCGGTGATCGTGCCGTTGACGAAAACCTCCGACACGAGCTTTGCCGTGCCTGCCAACGCCAAGCTGACCGATGCCCAGTACGAGAGTTACAAGGCAGGCAAGCTGTACGTCAATGTCCATAGCGCCGCCCATCCCGGCGGCGAGATCCGGGCTCAGTTGAACGCGAAATAAGCCTTGCATTTCCGGAGCGCCGGCATGCCATCCGGTGGGCGCGCCTTCTTGCAGCACGTGTTGGTGGCAGCCGTCGGGGCCATGGCCGCGGGTTGCGCCGAAATGGCGACCCTGCCGGTTGCGGCAGGCACCGGGCCGCAACCGACCCTGCCACCGCCTGCATCCACGCTCATACCGACCGTGCATATCGCGCCGGCGCGCGGCTGGCCAGCCGGCGCCATGCCTGTCCCCGCCCCCGGTTACACAGTACAGGCCTTCGCCTCGGGACTGACGCATCCACGCTGGCTGTATGTACTGCCGAACGGCGACGTCCTAGTGGCGGAAACCGACGCGCCGCCGCAGCCGGGCGACGACGGCATCAAGGGCTGGCTCATGAAGCTGACTATGAAGCGCGCCGGCTCCGGCCACCCGAGCGCCAATCGCATCACCCTGCTGCGCGATGCCGATGGCGACGGTGTCGCGGAGATGCGCAGCACTTTCCTCGAAGGCCTCAATTCGCCCTTCGGCATGGCGCTGGTCGGCGACCGCTTCTATGTCGCCAACACCGATGCCGTGCTGCGCTTTCCCTACCGGAGCGGGCAGACGCGCATTGAGCAGCCCGGCGCCAAGCTTGCCGACCTGCCGGCCGGCCCGATCAACCATCACTGGACCAAGAGTCTCGTCGCCAGCCGGGATGGCGCGCGCCTGTACGTCGGCGTCGGCTCCAACAGCAATGTGGCCGAAAGAGGCATGGAGCAGGAAGCGAACCGCGCCGCCGTCCTGGAAATCGATGCCTCCAACGGTGCCACGCAAGTGTTTGCCTCGGGTATGCGCAACCCGGTCGGCATGGCGTGGCAGCCGCACAGCGGCCAGCTCTGGGTGGCGGTCAACGAGCGCGATGAGCTGGGCAGCGACCTGGTGCCCGATTACATGACTGCCGTACGGCGCGGCGCTTTCTACGGTTGGCCCTACAGCTATTTCGGCCCGCACGTCGATGCGCGCGTGCAGCCGCAGCGCCCCGATCTGGTTGCTGCGGCAGTGGTGCCGGATTACGCGCTCGGCGCGCACACCGCCTCGCTCGGCCTGACGTTTTACGAGGGCTCCCTATTTTCGGCGCGCCATGCGGGCGGCGCTTTCGTCGGTCAGCACGGTTCCTGGAATCGCCGGCCACATAGCGGCTACAAGGTGGTCTTCGTGCCCTTCGTGGACGGCAAGCCTGCTGGCTCGCCGGAAGATGTGCTGGGCGGCTTTCTCAACCCGGAAGGCGAAGCCTATGGCCGGCCAGTCGGCGTGGCGGTCGATGCCCGCGGCGCGCTGCTGGTGGCCGACGATGTCGGCAATACGATCTGGCGCGTGACGCCTGCCACGCGCTAGCGCGGATTTGGCCCGGCCGGCCCAATCGCGTCATGGCGACCCGGCATGGCAAAGGAGGTGCCATAAGCCTTGCATTTCCGGAGCGCCGGCATGCCAGCCAGGGGCCGCGCCTTCCTGCAATACACGGTGGCGCCATGCCCATCGCTGCCCTGGCTACAGGGTGCAGGCCTTTGCCTCGGGACTGACGCATCCGCGCTGGCTGTATGTGCTGCCGAACGGTGACGTCCTGGTAGCGGAGAAGCGCTTTTTCTGCACAGAAGCATGGCCTTGTGTTTCGAGCCAAAAGAAGGAGAAGACGATGATAGTCGTACAGATCCACAGCGGCCTCGGCAATCAACTGTTCATGTACGCGGCCGCCCGTGCTCTTGCACATAAACACAATACGCTTTTGTATCTTGACGTAGACACCGACTGCCGGGAAGGCGTGAACTTCGGGCAGTATGTCGGCCACTCGTTCCAGCTCGACAAATTCAATATCAAGGCCAGCTTCCTTGATATGTCCGAACTCAAAGCGCAGAATTCCGCATCGACGGTCGGAC
>JAEWBA010000201.1 GCA_023391395.1 Pseudomonadota bacterium | reverse complement strand
ACATGACCGCTCGCTATCCGCTGGCCAAGGCCGTCGAGATTCTCGGCCGTGTGGAGAACCTGTTCGACCGCAAGTACCAGACCGCCTACGGGTTCAACCAGCCGCCACGCGGCGTATTCGTCGGCGTAAGCTGGCAGCCTTAAGCCATGAGCCTGCGGCGCGCCATCGCGATCCTGTTCGGTCTGGCCGTGCTGGCTGCGCTCGCGCTTGGCGTGTCGACGCTGTGCGGCAGTACCGGCTGTCTGCACGCTTCGCTCGATAGCGATCTGGTTCGCATGCTGCGCCTGCCGCGTGTCCTCGCGGCCTTTGCGGTGGGCGGTCTGCTCGCCGTCTCGGGTGCGCTGATGCAAGTCCTGTTGCGCAATCCCTTGGCCGACCCCTACGTGCTGGGCCTGTCCGGCGGCGCGGCGGCGGGCGCGTTGCTGGCGATGCTGGGAGCCCTGCAGATCGGGCTGGCACCGGATGGCGCTGCCGGGATCGGCGCGGCGACCGGGGCGGCCGCCGCAGTCCTGTTACTGTTCGGGCTGGCGCGGCGCCCCTTGCGGCATCTATCGCTGGGTCCGCAGGTCGTCGGTCATCGGCTGATCCTGACCGGCGTCATGATCGCCAGCGGCTTCGGTGCACTGATCACCTTGCTGCTGAGCCTAGCACCGGATGCGCAATTGCGCGGCATGATCTTTTGGCTGTTGGGCGACCTGGAAGGGCATCGCTACCTTGCGCCGGCCTGGATCGTCCTGGTGGCGGCGCTCTGCTGGGCGGTTTTCAACGCCAGGAAACTTAATATGCTGGCGCGCGGCGAAAGCTTTGCCCAGTTGCTGGGGGTGCCGGTCCTGCGCCTGCGCGTGACGACTCTATGCGTGGCCTCGATCGCAACCGCGGCCGCGGTAACGGTGGCGGGCACCATCGGCTTCGTCGGCCTGGTGGTGCCGCACGCCATCCGCCTGCTGTTCGGCAACGACCAGCGCCTGCTGTTGCCGGCGGCGGCACTGGCCGGCGGCAGCGTGCTGACTCTAGCCGACCTGGCGGCGCGTACCGTGGTCGCTCCCACCCAATTGCCGGTCGGCGTTATCACTGCCCTGGCCGGCGTTCCGGTGTTTCTGTGGCTATTGAGCAGGAGCCGGGCATGAGTATCCCCCTGCTTGGCGTGCGCGGCTTGCGGGTGCAGGCCGGCGAAAAACTCTTGTGCATGGGCCTGGATCTGGAAGTCAGGCCCGGCCAGTTCTGGTGTTTGGTCGGCCGGAATGGCGCGGGCAAGAGCACTCTCTTGCACACTCTGGCCGGCTTGCATGTTCCGGCGGCGGGAGGCGTCCTTCTCGAAGGGCGCGAACTGGAAGCGGTCCCCTTGGATGTCCTGGCGCGCAAGCGCGGCTTGATGATGCAGCAGCAATTCGACGCCTTTTCCAGCAGCGTGCTGGAAACTGTCCTCGCGGCGCGCCATCCCTACCAGCCGGGATTGGGTTGGGAGAACGAAACCGATCGGGCAATCGCGGCTTCGGCTCTGGCCGCAGTCGGCCTGGCCGACTGCGCGGCGCGCGATATCATGAGCCTGTCGGGTGGCGAACGCCAGCGTGTGGCGCTGGCCGCCTTGCTGGCGCAGGATCCCGACTTGCTGCTGCTGGACGAGCCGACCGCGCAGCAGGATGCGGCCGCACAACTGCTGGTCATGGGCCGCTTGCGCGAACTGTGCTGTGCCGGGGAGGGCACAGGGACCAAGGCCGTCATCGCCGCCTGCCACGACATCAACCTGGTGGCGCGCTATGCAACGCATGTCCTGGTACTGGCCGAAGGGCGTCATTGGGCGGGACCAGCCCACGAAGTGCTGACCGCTTCGGTCTTGGAACCGGCCTTCGCCTGCCGCTTCGAGGTGCTCGCCAGCGACCGCGGCCCAGTATTCTTGCCGATACCGGGCTAGGCTCTGTTTGCAAAGCTACTGCGCGACCCGGCTTTCGGCCTGCGGTGCTCGGCGTACAGATTGTACGCGTCCGCTCCTCGACCAAAATCCGGGCCGCTCGCCACGCTTATCAAACAGATCCAAGCAATGGACGCCCATTTCCCGTCCGCCTCGGTGCCTGACTGCGCCGAAATCCCCATGCTATCCTTGCGAAAAAATCATGTCCGGGCGGCGCGAGTCCGGCACACCTGCGGAGGGAAGTCATGCCAGTCATAGCCATCGCAAATCCCAAGGGCGGCGTCGGCAAGAGCACCGTTGCCACCAATCTCGCCGGCTATTTCGCCAAGCACGGGCACAAGGTCATGCTGGGCGACGCCGACCTGCAGCAATCCTCGCGCGCCTGGCTGGCATTGCGGCCGCCCAGCCTGCCGCCGATCGCGGCGTGGGAAATCGTCGATGGCCATGTTGCCCGTCCGCCCAAGGGCACCACCCACATCGTTCTGGACACGCCGGCCGGCATCGATGGCGCCCGCCTGGACGCGGTATTGCGCATTGCCGACAAGGTAATCGTGCCGCTGCAGCCCTCGATGTTCGATATCCTGGCGACCCAGGATTTCCTGCAGAAGCTGGCGCAGCGCCAAGGCCGGTTCGCGCTTGGCGTGCTGGGCATGCGCGTCAATCTCCGCACGCGGGCGGCGGATCAGCTTGCGCATTACGCGGGCAACCTGGGCTTGCCGGTTCTGGGCTATCTGCGCGACACGCAGAACTACGTGCAGCTTGCCGCGCACGGCGCCACCCTGTGGGATGTGGCGCCGTCGCGGGTAGAGAAGGATGTCGAGCAGTGGGGCGAACTGGTAAGTTGGGTGCAGACCTAGCGCCTATGCCTCGGCTCCCCGAGGCGAACGGAGAATTACGATGATTACCCCGCAGTATGCGCAAACCATGGCGCGCTACAACCGCTGGATGAATGAAAAGATCTACGCCGCTTGCGACCGCCTGACCGACGACGAACGCAAGGCCGATTGCGGCGCATTCTTCCGCTCCATCCATTCCACTCTGAACCACCTGATCTGGGCGGATTACACGTGGCTGGGCCGCTTCGCCAAGAACAGCCCGCTGGAAAAGGACTATCCCAAGGCAGCTTCCGGCAGCGACATCTACGACGATTGGCAGGTGTTGAAGCAGGAGCGCATCGCCATGGATGCCGACATCCTGGCCTGGGCGGCGACCCTGGACACCGACTGGCTGGGGCGCGACTTCACCTGGTACAGCGGCCTGGCCAAGACCAACCGCACCAAGCCCGCGTGGCTCTTGGTGGCCCACATGTTCAACCACCAGACCCATCACCGCGGCCAGGTCACGACCATGCTGAGCCAGCGCGGGATCGATCCAGGTGATACGGATCTGATGCTGATGCCCGATTGATTATTATTGATGTCCACTTCCGGACATCCGCAACGGCAACGCCATGTGCGCTCCCCAGGGCGAAGGCATCCGTAGCTACCGGTGAAAATCGAGGAGGGCAGGGAGGGCCGTGGAAATCGCCCAGGCCCGCTGCAGCGTTTCGGCGTTCGCCGCTAGCGCTTGCTCTGCCGCTTCTCGCGCACGGTGTCGAGCAGACGGCACAGGGCCTCGACCCCGTCCAGCACGCGCGGCCCTGGGCGGTTGAGCAAATTGCCGTCCACCACCAGCAGATTGCCCATGGCAACCGCCTTCAATTTCGGAAAGCGCCGCCACTGGGCCAGGCCGTCTTCCCGCGCACCGCTGCTGGCAATGATGGCATCCGGGTCGGCCTGCAATACCGATTCGATGCCCACCGTGGGCGCCAGTTGGGGCAGGGAAGCGAAGATATTCTCGCCCCCACAGAGGTCGAGCGCCGCCGACACCATGTGCTCGCCGTTGAGGGTCATCAGGGGTGAGCGCCAGATCTGGTAGAACACGGTGACGCGCGGGCGATGGCGATAGCGGGCCTGCAATTGCGCAAGACGGGCCCGGAAATTAGCCGCGTTGCTCTCACCCGCGGCTGGCGTGCCGGTCAGTCGTCCCAGCTTTTCCATGGTGGCGGCGATGGCCGCGAAATCGTGCGGTTCGCTGCGATAGACAGGAATGCCCAGCGCTTCCAGCCGCGCCACCTGCGGCGCCGAATTGCCGCTCTCCCAAGCCACCACCAGGTCCGGCTTCAGGCGCACAATCCGTTCCAGGTCGAGGGCGACGCCGCTGCCTACCGAAGAGATGTCGCGGGCGGCGGGCGGAAAGTCGCTGTATTCGGTGACGCCCACGATGTGCTGGCCGGCGCCGGCGGCGAACAGGATTTCGGTGGCATGCGGAGCGAGGCTGACAATGCGTTGCGCCGGCTGCGGCAGGGTGATGCTGCGGCCACTGTCATCGCTGACCGAGATAGCGCCGAATGCGCTCGGCGCCGCCAGCAACAGGGCGGCGCATGCCGAGACGATCCGCGCAAGCCAGCGCATGGCAGCGTTCAGATTTCCAGGTTGTCGATCAGGCGCGTCGTCCCCAGCTTGGCGGCGGCCAGCACCACCAGCGGTTCGGCCTGGGCGAGGTCGCCGGCCGAGGGCGGCTGCAGGTCGGCGCGCTTGCGGATCGAGATGTAGTCCGGCTTCCAGCCGCGGCCGGCCAGCTTGGCCATGGCATGACGCTCCAGTTCGAACACATCGAGATGGCCGCTACGCACTTCCTCGGCCACTTCCTGCAGCAGTTTGAAGAGTTGCGGCGCTTCCGCGCGTTCCTCGGCCGAGAGATAGCTGTTGCGCGACGAGAGCGCCAAGCCGTCGTCGGCGCGGAAGGTTTCGGCGCCGATGATCTCGGCCGGCAGCGCGAATTGCTTGGCCATGTTGCGCACGATCATCAACTGCTGGTAATCCTTCTTGCCGAATACCGCCACGCGCGGCTGCACGCAGGAGAATAACTTGAGCACGACAGTGGTCACGCCGGTGAAGAAGCCGGGGCGGAATTCGCCTTCCAGGATATTCCCGAGGTCATCCGGCGGGCGCACCCGGTATTCCTGCGGCTCCGGATACATGTCCTTTTCGGTCGGCGCAAAGAGCACATACACGCCTTCCTTTTGCAGCTTTTCCACGTCGGCCTGGAAAGTGCGGGGATACTTGTCGAAATCCTCGTTGGGGC
>JAEWBA010000181.1 GCA_023391395.1 Pseudomonadota bacterium | reverse complement strand
GTTCGAGCGTTACAACAAGATCGACGAGGGCGACCTTTCGCGTCTGCGGGCCAACCTGGTCAAGCAGCAGTCCCTGTACGAAATTGCGCAACGCCTCGAGCTTTCGCAGTTCCTGCGCCTGGGCGAGGGAGAGCTGAAATCCGGCGGTTTTCGGCGCCCCTCGATCCTGGCTGATACCCTGGAAGCCCTGTTCGGTGCGATTTTCCTGGATGGCGGTTTTGATGCCGCGCGCGATGTGATACGCGCTCTGTACATCCCGATTCTGGAAACTGTCGATCCGAAAACCTTGGGCAAGGATGCGAAGACCCTGCTGCAAGAGTTCCTGCAAGGCAAAAAAATCGCCTTGCCTCAGTACAACGTCGTCGCCACGCATGGTGCCGCGCATAATCAGGAATTCGAGGTCGAGTGCCTGGTGCCCAAGCTGGAAATCCAGGTATTCGGGACGGGCGGCAGCCGCCGTGCCGGTGAACAGGCGGCCGCCAAGCTGGCCCTGGAGGCGGTGCAGCAAGCGCTGAGCAAGAGCGCGACGGCCGCCCGCAAGGCCAAGCCGCGCACCACACAGCTCAAGCTTGCCGGGATCGCCACCGTGCAGGCCGAGGCACCTACAGAGCCGGAACCGAAGAAGGCGGCGAAATCGGCCGTCAAGTCGGACAGCAAGCGTGAAACCAGGCAGGAAGCGAAGGAAGAATCGAAGGCGCCGGATCCCAAGCCCGCGCCGATGAACGGCTCCAAGCCTGAGACTCCGCAGGATACTGTCGCCCCTTCCAATGTTCCGGCCTTGCCTGAAACCGAGGCCGCGCCCTTCGCGGCAAACCAATCGAAGACTGCATGACCGTTTCCCAATCTCCCGAATTCCGATGTGGTTATGTGGCCATCATCGGAAGGCCGAATGTCGGCAAATCCACGCTCATGAATGCCCTGATCGGCGCCAAGGTCAGCATTACTTCGCGCAAGGCGCAGACTACGCGTCATCGCATCACCGGCATTCAGACGCGGGAAGATGCGCAATTCATTTATGTGGATACGCCCGGCTTCCAGACGCGGCATAACAATCCGCTCAACAAGACGCTCAATCGCACCGTCGGCAATACGCTGACCGCTGCCGATGTGGTGTTGTTCGTGGTCGAGGCTGGCCGGTTCGGCCCTGCGGACCGCAAGGTGCTGGAATTGCTGCCGGCCGGCTTGCCCTGCATCCTGGTGATCAACAAGTCAGACCACATCAAGGACAAGGCGGCATTGATGCCTTTTGCTGCCGAGGTGGCGGCTGCCCATGCCTTTGCGGCCGTGGTTCCGGTATCCGCCAAGCAGCGCTTCCAACTCGAGGCGCTGGAACAGGAGATCAAGCGCCACCTCCCGCAGCAGCCGCCGGTGTTCGACGAAGACGACATCACCGATCGCAGCGAGAAATTCCTGGCCGCCGAAATCGTGCGCGAAAAGGTGTTTCGCTTCGTCGGCGATGAACTGCCCTACACCAGTACCGTCTTGATCGAGAAGTTCGAGCAGGAAGGAGCCTTGCGGCGCGTGTTCGCCGCCATCCTGGTCGATCGCGACAGCCACAAGGCCATGGTGATCGGGCAGAAGGGCGCCAAGCTCAAGGACATCTCCACGCAGGCGCGTCTCGACATGGAAAAGCTGTTCGGCGGCAAGGTCTACCTGGAAATCTGGGTGAAGGTCAAATCCGGCTGGGCGGACAATGAGGCCGGCCTGCGCGCCTATGGCTACGAATAGCGATGAGCGGTCGGCGGGCGCATGAGCATCGAGGCCACTAAGACGGCGCAACGCGGTCCCGCGCAGGGAGCCGCGCCGGCGTCGCCGCTTCCCGCGCCCGCTGTCCCGAGGGCGGGCGTTTCGGTGGGCCGTGCGGCGAGCGCCCGTTCCAGGCGCCTCGAAAAGGAGCATCGTGCCGTCAACGAGCCGGCTTTCGTCCTGCACAGCTATCCCTACAAGGAAACCAGCCTGATCGTGGAGTTGTTCACCCGCGAACATGGTCGCGTCGCCCTAGTAGCGAAAGGCGCCAAGCGCCCACACTCGCGCCTGCGCGGCGTGCTGCAAACCTTCCAGCCGCTGACGGTGGGCTGGAGCGGCAAGTCGGAAGTGCGGACCCTCGTTTCCGCCGAATGGGTGGGCGGTTTGTTGCCGCTGGAGAAATCGGCCTTGCTGTGCGGCTTTTACCTGAACGAGTTGCTGGTCAAACTGCTGGCGCGCGATGACCCCCATCCAGCGCTTTTCGATCACTACGTCGCTACCTTGAACCAGCTGGCTCATGACGAGCCGGCGCCCATCGTCCTGAGGAAGTTCGAGCGTGCGCTGATGAAGGAAACGGGCGTTGCCGCCAACCTCACGGTTTGCACGCGCACCCGGCAGCCGGTGGAACCCGCCGGAATATATGTGATCGACCCCGAGCACGGGCCGCGGCCGGCGCTGCCTGCGGACAGCGCGCCACGTGTATCCGGCAAGACTCTGCTCGACATGGAGCGCGAGGATTACAGCGACAATGCGACGCAGTCGCAAAGCAAGTTTCTCATGCGTTTCCTGCTGGCCCATCATCTGGGCGGCGCTCCACTCAATACGCGGCAGATTCTGATAGATTTGATGCAATTGTAGACAAGGATCGTTGCCTGCCATGAGCCTTTTGCACCCCAAGAACCCGGTCATCGACCTGGGCGTGAATATCGACCACGTCGCGACCGTGCGCAATGCGCGCGGTACGACGTATCCGGACCCGGTGCAGGCCGCGCTGCTGGCCGAGGAAGCCGGTGCCGATGCCATCACGCTGCACCTGCGCGAAGACCGCCGTCATATCAGGGATGCCGATGTCGAGGCGATCCGGCCGCAGCTGCGCACGCGCATGAATCTCGAGTCGGCCGTCACTTCGGAAATGATCGATTTCGCTTGCCGCATCAAGCCGCAGGACGTTTGTCTGGTGCCGGAGCGGCGCGAGGAAATCACCACCGAGGGCGGACTGGACGTGGTGCGCTACTTCAGCCAGGTGCAGGCCGCGGTGCGCCAGCTGCAGGCCGAAGGCATTCGCGTCAGCCTGTTCATCGATGCGGACCACGAACAGATCAAGGCGGCGGCCGAAATTGGCGCACCGGTGATCGAGATCCATACCGGCCGCTATGCCGATGCCGATAGCGAGGAAGCGCGCGTCCGGGAATTGCAGAGAGTGCAGGAGGGCGTGCTGAGCGGTGTGGCAGCGGGATTGAAGGTGAATGCCGGCCACGGCCTGCATTACACCAACGTGCAGGATATTGCGGCAATTCCGGAAATCGCCGAGCTCAACATCGGCCATGCCATCGTTGCCCAGGCGGTCTTCATCGGCTGGCAGAATGCGATCCGCGAGATGAAGGCGATCATGGTGGCGGCGCGCCTGGGCATACACAAGAAATGATTTACGGCATAGGCACCGACATCATTCGCATCGACCGCATCGAGGCAACGCTCGCGCGCAAGGGAGAGCGTTTTGCGGAAAAGATTCTGGGGCCGGAAGAGCTGGAAAAATACCATCGCCGCAAAGCCAAAGTGGCGGCGCGCGGCATCCGTTTCCTCGCCACCCGGTTCGCGGCGAAGGAAGCGTTTTCCAAGGCGATCGGGCTGGGCATGCGCATGCCGATGACCTGGCGCGCTTTGCAGACGCTGAATGCGGCGAGCGGAAAGCCGATAGCGGTGGCCAGCGGCGCCCTCAAGGATTTCATGGACCAGAACGGCCTGACCGCGCAGGTGTCGATTACCGACGAAGCCGAGTACGCGGTAGCTTTCGTGATAGTGGAGAAAAAATGAAGGAAAAAGTGGCGGCGCGCATGCCGGGTCCGGTGATGCTGGACGTGGTCGGGACCCAATTGAGCGAGGACGATCTCCGTCGCATCCGCCATCCCCTGACCGGTGGCGTGATCCTGTTTGCACGGAATTTCGAGAGTCGCAAGCAGGTCACTGCGCTGGCGCAGGCCATTCACGCCGAACGCCCGGACGTCCTGATTGCAGTCGACCATGAGGGCGGGCGCGTGCAGCGTTTCAAGAGCGACGGCTTCACGCGCTTGCCGGCGATGCGCCGGCTGGGCGAATTGTGGGACAAGGACGTGCTGGCGGCGACGAAGGCCGCCACCGAGGTCGGTTTCATTCTGGCCGCCGAGCTGCGCGCATGCGGCGTGGATCTGTCGTTCACGCCCGTGCTCGACCTGGATTACGGCGAATCGGGCGTGATCGGCGATCGTGCCTTCCATCGCGACGCCCGCGTGGTGGCGATGCTGGCCAAGAGCCTGAACCACGGCCTGGCGCTGGCCGGCATGGCCAACTGCGGCAAACATTTTCCCGGCCACGGTTTCGTGAAGGCGGATTCGCACGT
>JAEWBA010000179.1 GCA_023391395.1 Pseudomonadota bacterium | reverse complement strand
CTTCGAGCTGAGCATATCCCACCGACGGCAAGGCAGTCAGCAGAATGAGAAGCAGGCGCCAATGCGCCCATGAAAAAATCGGCATGCGGGCTCCCAAATGAGCTGCTTCGACGCAAATAAGTCCGGTGCGCGATATGGAGATGAAGAAACGTCTGTAGTGGTTTCGGAGTCGCTCCCCCAACGCACAAATATACTGCATCCAAACATGAAAAAGCCCCCGGTCACCTTGTCGCCGTGCAAGGCCAGGCGGCAAGTCACATTCCCGCATGCAGAGGAACGCTCCGGTTCGCCCCTGAGTCCACCCATCTTTGCAATCCGCGCTATCCTGTCCTCATCCTCCCAGTCACACCTGTCGTTCATTCTGTCGATACATGAAACCGCTCAAAGATATTCCGCTTTCCATCCTCGATCTCTCTCCGATCCCACACGGCAGCACAGCGGCCGAAGCCTTGCGGCGCACGCTCGACATGGCCCAGCATGCCGAGCGCTGGGGCTTTCATCGCTACTGGCTGGCCGAGCATCACAGCATGCCGGGCATCGCCAGTGCCGCGACTTCGGTGGTCATCGGCTACGTGGCCGGGGGCACCTCACGCATGCGCATCGGCTCGGGCGGCATCATGCTGCCCAATCATGCTCCCCTGGTGATCGCCGAACAGTTCGGCACGCTGGAGTCACTCTATCCCGGTCGCATCGATCTCGGCCTGGGGCGCGCCCCGGGTTCGGACCGCGCCACCATGCGGGCCTTGCGCCGGCGGCTGGATGGAGACACCGACGACTTTCCGCAGCAGCTGGCCGAGTTGCGCGCCTTTCTGCAGCCGCGTAATCCCGGCGCGGCGGTACGCGCGATTCCAGGCGAGGGCCTGGATATTCCGATCTGGCTGCTCGGCTCGAGCACCTACAGCGCGCAAATGGCCGGCTACCTGGGCTTGCCCTTCGCCTTCGCCGGCCAGTTTTCTCCGGCCTTCATGCAAAGCGCGCTGGAGCTGTACCGCATGCGCTTCGAGCCGTCCGAGTCGCTTTCCGCGCCTTACGCAATGGTGGGTGTGAACGTGTTTGCCGCCGATACCGAAGAAGAGGCGCGGCGCCTGTCGACCTCGCACCAGCAGATGCACCTGAGCCTGGTGCGCGGCACGCCGGGGCAGGTGCCGCCGCCGGTCGACAGCATGGAAGGGCTGTGGCTGCCGGAAGAAAAGGCCTCGATCGAATCGACCCTGAGCGCTTCCATCATCGGCACGCCGGAAATGGTGCACGAACAGTTGCAAGCCTTCGTTGCCGCGACCGATGCCGACGAACTTATCATCAATACCATCGCCTACGACCATGCGGCGCGCCTGCGCTCCTACGAGATCGTGGCCCAAGCCTGGCACGGGTGAGGGCAGGCATGTACATGGTGTACTGGACCGAAGCAGAAGGCGGAGAGCACAGCACGCTCTCACGCCTGTTTGCTTCCGACCAGATGAGTGCGGCGCTCGCCTTCATGGAAGAACTGCGCACGCGCCAGCGGGCCGGCGAGGCGGTCTGCTTCGTCACCATGTGTTCCGAGAACCCGCATTCCGTGGGCCACCCCGGCGTGGCCGATCCCGCGCCGGATTACAACTGGAAGAAACGGCGCCGCTGAGCACACGGCGCGCTTGCCTGCTGCAGGCGTGTACACATAGCCAAGGCGGCTTCTGCCGCTTCACCCCTCCGGGATGTAACTCCCGCAATTTCCCTTTCCCTTTTCATCAAAACCGCCTTATTGCCAGCTTGGCTTGGCAGTTTCTTCACGAAAAAAAAAGTTGGAACCGCTTCCCCCAGCCTTCAGTCCTAGCGGCCTGTACGTCAGGAAATTTTTCCTGATCGAAAAATCATCATGCAGGAGTAGGACGTTTGAAGAAGACATGCACAGCGCTTGCCGTGGCAATGGGTTTGATGGGATTGACGATGGCAAACAGCGCATTTGCGCGCGTGGACATCAAGGGTGAAGTCGGCACCACCGGTATCGGCTTTCACGCCAGCATACCGCTCAAACCCGACCTGAATTTGCGCTTGGGCATGGGCTATCTGGGCTATGGCTACAGCGGCAAGACCGACAGCATGAAATACGACTTGAGCCTGAAGGCGCGCACCTACGATGCCTTGCTTGACTGGTATCCGCAGGAAAAGAGCAGCTTCCGCGTGACCGCTGGCTTGGCTTACAACGGCAGCAAGATCGATGTCGGGGCGCGCCCGGATGCGGCCGGACAGTACACATTGCAAGGCAATACCTACGATGCCGCCAGCGTAGGGCGGCTCTCGGGCCAGGCGGATTTCGGCAAGGTAGCGCCCTACCTCGGCATAGGCTGGGGCCGGCCGATGGACGACGACAAGGGCTGGTCATTCTCGACCGATATCGGCGTCAGGATCCAGGGTTCGCCGAGGACCACGCTCGACAGCAGCGGCTGTACGGCGACAGCGGCAGTGTGCAATCGGTTCGCGGCCGACGTGGCGCGCGAGAACGCCGCCTTGCGCGACGAAATGGGCAAGTTCCGCTTGTATCCGGTGCTGCGGATCGGCGTGAATTACCGGTTCTGAGTGCTAAAGAATAGCCTGCAACTATGGCTTTGCTTTAGAAGATCAATTTGATCTATTGAATGAGAACCATTATCATCTACTCCATGAATCGCTCCAAGCGAGCGGGAAAGGAGTTGGAAAATGGTGACCGCAGTAAAAACAACCAGTGCCGTAGGCATCCACATGATCGTGGCTTTCGTGACGATGTACATCTTCACGGGTTCGATCGCCTTTGGTGGACTGGCGGCGGTCATCGAGCCGATCTGCAATGCGCTGATCATGCCCTTGCATGAAAAGGTCTGGGAAAGAATCCGACGGCGCATCCAATTGCGCCAGAAGCGCAATGATGCGCTGGCCCAGGCTGCGGCTCGGACCGCCTGAGCGCAAACGCGCACGGCATTCGTTTCTTCAAGCGGCAGGGTGGCAACACCCTGCCGCTTTTTCATTGGCTTGCCCGATGGCGGCCTACGCGTCCCGCCAAGCCGGCGGGATACCTATTTTTCCAGCAGCGAGCGCAGCATCCATGCCGTCTTTTCGTGCACCTGCATGCGCTGGGTCAGCAAATCGGCGGTCGGCTCGTCGTTGGCCTGGTCCACGGCCTTGAACATGGAGCGCGCGGTGCGCACGACGGTTTCCTGATCCTCCACCAGTTGCCGGATCATGTCTTGCGCGGAGGGCACCCCCTGCGGCTCCTTGATGGTCGCCAGGCGGCCGAACTCGGAATAGGTGCCGGGCGCCGGACTGCCCAGCGCGCGGATGCGTTCGGCGATCAAGTCCACCGCCTGTGCCAGTTCGGTGTATTGCGTCTCGAACATCAGGTGCAGGGTCTGGAACAT
>JAEWBA010000125.1 GCA_023391395.1 Pseudomonadota bacterium | reverse complement strand
CCTGTACACCGATGCCAAGGCGGATTACATCTTCGTCGGCCGTGTCCTCGATGCCAAGACGCACCAGGATTACACCAAGGCGCGTGTGGACGAAATTTCCAGGATCAAGTTCTCCGACCTGCCGTTCGACTCGGCCTTGAAGATGGTGAAGGGCAATGGCAAGCGCGTCATCGCCGTGTTCGAGGACCCCAACTGCGGTTACTGCAAGCGCTTCCGCCAGACCTTGAACGAGATGGACAACGTGACCGTGTACACCTTCATGTACAACATCCTGTCCGAGGATTCCGCCATCAAGTCGAAGAATATCTGGTGTTCGAGCGATCCCGTCAAGGCATGGGACGAATGGATGTTGAATGGGAACGCCGCGCCGGCCGCGCCTGCCAATTGCACCACGCCGAACGAAAAGATTTACGAGCTGGGCCGCAGGTTGCGCGTCACCGGCACGCCGACCATCTTCTTCACCGACGGCACGCGGATTCCGGGCGCAATCGACAAGAGGGCGCTCGATAGCAAGCTGTCCTCCATCAAGAATTAAGGCGGACAGGCGCCCATGTCGGCACGCGTGAGCATCGTCATCAACGGCCACGAGACCAGCGTCGAAGCCGAGCCGGACACGCCCGTCCTCTGGGTTTTGCGCGATACCCTCGGTATGACCGGCACCAAGTTCGGCTGCGGCGCTGCCCTGTGCGGCGCCTGTACCATCCATCTGGACGGCAAGCCGGTGCGTGCCTGCGTTACGCCGCTCTCCTCTGCCGCCGGAGCACGCCTTACAACGATCGAAGCGATGGCATCCGACCCGGTCGGCAAGGCCGTGCAGCAAGCTTGGATCAGGCACGATGTACCGCAATGCGGGTATTGCCAAAGCGGGCAGGTGATGAGCGCCACCGCCTTGTTGCGCTCGAACCAGGCGCCGTCGGATGCCGACATCGATGCCGCGATGAGCGGCAATATCTGCCGTTGCGGCACCTATCAGCGCATCCGTGCCGCCATCAAGGATGCGGCCAAGTCCCTGGCTTGAAGGTGCTGCCGCGATCTCATGAGATGAGCGGGATAGTTGGCATCCTGCTGGCTGCCGGCAAGGGCGTGCGCTTCGATCCGGCCGGCGTACACAATAAGCTGCTGCAGCCATTGGCAAGCGGAGAGCCGGTCGTCGCCAGGGCGGCGCGGAATTTGCTCGACGCCATCCCGACGGCCATCGCCGTCGTACGGCCCGAGGCCCCCGAACTGGCGTCCGCATTGAATGCCTTGGGTTGCGTGGTAACGGTCTGCCCGCATGCGGACGATGGGATGGCTGCCTCGCTGGTGCACGCCTTGAGACTCAGTGCGCAGGCTCAGGGATGGATCATCGCGCTGGGCGACATGCCCTATGTGCAGTCTGCCACCATCGCCGTATTGTGTGGCGCCATTGCGGCAGAGGCCGACATCGCCGTGCCTGTTCAAGATGGACGTCGCGGCAATCCCGTGGCATTCGGGCGGCGGCATTTGCCGCGCTTGCTGCAGTTGACGGGTGATCAGGGCGCGCGCGCCTTGCTGCAGGAATTCCCGGTCACCGAGTTGGCGGTGGACGATCCCGGCATTTTTGCGGATATCGATACCCCAGCTGACCTGCAATAGCAGCCGCCCTAGCTTCCTGCCCAAGCATAGATGCGATACGAACAGAGGTTGAATTGAAGAACGCCATTCACTACACGATTTTCCCCAAGGACCCAGCTGCACATCTTTTCGCCGTCACCTTGACGGTGCGCTCGCCAGCACCCGACGGGCAGCGCTTTTCGCTGCCGGCCTGGATTCCGGGCAGCTACATGATCCGCGAATTCGCGCGCAATATCGTGCGCATCCAAGCGCATGCTGGCGGCAGGAAAGTGGCGCTCGAAAAGCTCGACAAGCACACCTGGCAAGCCGCGCCCTGCGAAGGGCCGCTGATTCTGGAATACGAAGTCTATGCCTGGGATCTATCGGTACGGGCGGCGCATCTCGACCAGACCCACGGCTTCTTCAACGGCACCAGTGTCTTCCTGTGCGTGCATGGCCAGGAGCATCAAGCGCACGTCGTCGACATAGTCCGTCCGGAGGGGCCGGAATACAAGGCGTGGCGGGTGGCGACTGCTCTGCCCGAGCTGAAGGCGAAGCGCTATGGTTTCGGCACCTATGTCGCCGCCGACTACGATGAGTTGATCGACCACCCGGTCGAAATGGGGCAATTCGAGCTTGGCACCTTCAAGGCGCATGGCGTGCCCCACGATGTGGTGATCACCGGCCGCGTGCCGAACCTCGACATGGCGCGTCTATGCGGGGACCTGAAAAAAATCTGTGAAGCGCAGATTGCCTTGTTCGAGCCGAAGAGCAAACGGGCACCGATGGACCGCTACGTATTCATGACGCTCGCGGTGGGCGATGGCTACGGCGGCCTGGAGCATCGCGCGTCGACGGCATTGATCTGTTCACGTGCCGACTTGCCCGTGAAGGGACAGAAAGATGCGGGCGAGGCTTACCGCGGCTATCTAGGCCTGTGCAGCCACGAGTACTTCCACACCTGGAACGTCAAGCGCATCAAGCCGGCGGCATTCGCCCCCTATGACTTGCAGAGCGAAAGCTATACCTCCCTGCTTTGGCTGTTCGAGGGCTTTACCAGCTACTACGATGACTTGATGCTGGTGCGCAGCGGCTTGATGGACGAAAAACAGTATTTCGCCGCCATCGCCAAAACCGCAAACAGCGTCCTGCGCGGCAGTGGCCGCACCAAGCAAAGCGTGGCCGAATCCAGCTTCGATGCCTGGACCAAGTACTACCGGCAGGACGAGAACGCACCCAATGCCATCGTCAGCTATTATGCGAAGGGTTCCTTGGTCGGTCTTGCGCTCGACCTCACCATCCGCGTGGAAACCAAGGGCAGGAAATCCCTGGACGATGTAATGCGCGCGCTGTGGCAGCGCTATGGCCGCGACTTTGCTGCGCAAGGCCAGGGTTTGGGCGAGGATGAGGCGCGGACCCTGTTCGAGGCAGTCACCGGTCTCAAACTCAAGCGCTTCTTCGACCGCTACATCCATGGCACCGAGGACCTGCCGCTGGACAAGCTGCTGGCCCCGTTCGGTGTGCTCCAGTCCGACGGTCGCAAGGAAGCGAAGGCGACACTCGGCATCCGTACCTCGGGCAATGGCGGCGATTGCAAGATCGCAAGCGTGTACGAGGGATTTGCCGGGCATCGCGCCGGCATCTCCGCTGGCGACGTGCTGATTGCGCTCGACGGCCTGCGCGTCACCGCCGGCAATCTCGACAAGCTGCTCTCGCGCTACCGCAGCGGCGATACGGTGGTGCTGCATGCGTTCCGGCGCGACGAACTGATGGTCTTCAGCACGCAGTTGATGCCGGACGATGCGCCGCGGCTTTCCTTCGAGGTGCAGGACAAGCCGACGGGCGCGGCTCGCATGCGACGCGACTGGCTGGGTTTGCGCTCCTGAAAATTCTCTGCGGTGGCACGCAAGTTGCCACCCTGTTCTTCCAATGCGATGCGCCGGTAGTAAAAAGACCGCGCACGCTGTAGCGGCTACCTGGCTTTTTCCTTTTTACCGTACCAGGCAACGCCGATTTGGCATCCCTGAAAACGAAGAACAGGAGCGCACATGAACCCGCAACTCAGCAACTACCTCGGTCGCACCCTCGTGTCAGGGGCTTTGTCCGGCCTGACTACCGCCGCTACTGCCGCTCTGGCGGGACGTCGCGAGACCGCCTCCTACGCCGCGCCACTGAATGCCACCAGCCACATGCTCTGGGGCGACATTGCGGCCATGCAAGACCGGCCCTCGCTGAAATACACGCTTACCGGCATCCTGCTCAACTATGGTGCCGCGACCTTTTGGGCAGCGATTTACGAGAAACTGTTTGCACCGCGGGCGGAAGATCGCCGCAGCTCATTGATGAGGCCGGTCCTGGGCGCGGCGGTAGTGACGGCAGGCGCCTATGTGACGGATTACTACCTGGTGCCGGAGCGTTTTACGCCCGGATATGAAAAGCGCCTCTCAGGCAAGGCGCTGGCCGCCATCTATGGCATGCTGGCCCTCGGCATGGCGGCGCGCACGCTGGCGCAGCGCCGCTCTTAGGGCCGGCGGCGTCAGAAGAACAGTTTCTTCAATTCCACGCCCGGCTCGGGCGCGCGCATGAAGGCTTCGCCGACCAGGAAGGCGTGGACATCGGCGTCGCGCATGCGCTTCACATCCTCCCCGGTGGCAATGCCGGATTCGGTCACCACCAGCTTATCCTGCGGAATGCGCGGCAGCAGATCGATGGTGTTCTGCAATGAAGTCTCGAAAGTGCGCAGGTTGCGGTTGTTGATGCCCAAGAGTGGGGTCTTCAGCTTCAGCGCCGCATCCAGTTCCGCGCCGTCGTGCACTTCGACCAGCACGCTCATTCCCAGCTCGTGTGCGCAGGCTTCCAATTCCGCCATCAAGCCATGGTCGAGCGCCGCCACGATCAGGAGGATGCAGTCCGCGCCCCAGCTGCGCGCCTCGTAGACCTGGTACAGATCCACCATGAAATCCTTGCGCAGCGCGGGCAGCGGGCAGGCTGCGCGGGCTTGTTGCAGATATTCCGGGGCGCCCTGGAAGAATTGCACGTCGGTCAGCACCGACAGGCAGGCCGCACCGTTGACAGCGTAACTCTGGGCAATCTGGGCCGGCTGGAAATCGGGGCGCAGCACGCCCTTGGAGGGCGAGGCCTTTTTCACCTCGGCGATCACCGCCGCCTGACCCGCCTCGACCTTGGCCCGCAAGGCCGCTTCGAAGTCGCGCAGGCCGGCGCGCAATTCACGATTGCTTTCCACTTCGCGGCGCAGGCTGGCGAGGTCCTGGCGTTTTTTCGCGGTGGCCACTTCGTCGGCCTTGACGGCCAGTATCTTGTTCAGGATGTCGGACATGATGGATTCAGGTGCGGCCGAGTTCTTGGGTTACTTGCACGAATTGCTCCAGCTTGGCGCGAGCCGCGCCGGAAGCGATCAATTCGCGCGCTTTTTCGAGGCCTTCGCCGATGGAGCCGACGGCACCGCCCGCGTACAGGCCGGTGCCGGCATTCAGGACGACGATGTCGCGCACGGGGCCCGCTGTGTTGTCCAGGGCTTCGCGGATTTTTTGCGTCGATTCCTGCGCGCCCGCCACTTTCAGGTTGCGGCTGGCCACCATTTGCAGGCCGAAGTCTTCGGGATGGATTTCGTATTCGCGGATTTCGCCATTGACCAGCTCGCCCACCATGGTGGCGGCGCCCAGCGACACTTCGTCCATACCGTCGCGGCCCCACACTACCAGTGCGTGCTTGGCGCCCAGGCGCTGCAGCACGCGTACCTGGATGCCGACCAGATCAGGATGAAACACGCCCATCAGGATGTTGGGCGCGCCGGCCGGGTTGGTGAGCGGTCCTAGGATGTTGAAGATGGTGCGCACGCCCAGTTCCTTGCGCACCGGTGCCGCATGCTTCATGGCGGCGTGATGATTGGGGGCGAACATGAAGCCGATGCCGGTACGCTCCACCGATTGCGCCACCAGTTCCGGTTTCAGGTCGATCTTGGCACCCAGGGCTTCCAAGGCGTCGGCGCTGCCGGAAGAGGAAGACACGCTGCGTCCGCCATGCTTGGCCACGCGCACGCCGCCCGAGGCGATCACGAACATCGACGCGGTCGAGATGTTGAAGGTGTTGGCGCCGTCGCCGCCGGTGCCGACGATATCGAGCAAGTTGTCGGTGTTCGGCAGTTCGACCTTGGTGGCGAATTCCCGCATCACTTGCGCGGCGGCGGCAATTTCGCCGATGGTTTCCTTCTTGACGCGCAAGCCCATGGTGAGCGCAGCGATCATCACCGGCGACATTTCGCCACCCATGATCTTGCGGAACAGGGTCAGCATCTCGTCGTGGAAAATCTCGCGGTGCTCAATGCAGCGCAGCAGGGCTTCTTGCGGGGTGATCGACATGGCGATTCCTTTGGTCTTTTGGGCCTTCGATCTCAAAAGAAGGCCAGGGACATCAGCTATTCAGGAAATTCTTCAGCAAGGCGTGGCCATGCTCCGACAGGATGGACTCGGGGTGGAACTGTACGCCCTGGATATCGAATTCCTTGTGGCGCACGCCCATGATTTCGCCGTCCTCGGTCCAGGCAGTCACTTCCAGGCAATCCGGCAGTGAGTCACGCTCGATTGCCAGCGAGTGGTAACGGATGACGGTATAGGGGCTCGGTAAATCCTTGAACACGCCGACGCCGGTATGGGCGATGGAGGAGGTCTTGCCATGCATGACCTGCTTGGCGCGCACCACCTTGCCGCCGAAGGCCGCCCCTATGCTCTGGTGCCCCAGGCAGACACCTAGTATCGGAAGTTCCCCCGCGAAGCGCTGCAGGAGCGGCACCGAAACGCCGGCTTCGTGGGGCGTGCAAGGTCCGGGCGAGATGCAGATGCGGTCCGGCCTCATTGCGGCGATCTCGTCCAGCGTGATTTCATCGTTGCGGAAGGTACGCACGTCTTCACCCAGCTCGCCGAAATACTGCACCAGGTTGTAGGTGAAGGAGTCGTAATTGTCGATCATTAGCAGCATCAGAATTCTCCATCCAGGCCGTCTTGCACCTGCTCGGCGGCTCTCAGCACGGCGCGCGCCTTGTTCTCGGTTTCCTGCCATTCCATTTCCGGCACCGAATCCGCCACCACGCCGGCGGCCGCCTGTGCATACAGCATGCCGTCCTTGATGACGCCGGTGCGGATGGCGATTGCGAGGTCCATCTCGCCGCCAAAGGACAGATAACCGCAGGCTCCGCCGTAAATGCCGCGCTTGACCGGCTCCAGTTCATCGATCAATTCCATGGCGCGCACCTTCGGCGCTCCGGAAAGCGTGCCGGCAGGGAAGGTGGCCTTGAGTACATCAAGGTTCGAGAGCTCCGGCTTGAGCGTGCCCTCCACGTTGGAGACGATGTGCTGCACGTGAGAGTATTTCTCGATGACCATCTTGTCGGTGACGCGCACGCTGCCGGTTTCGGCGATGCGGCCGATATCGTTGCGTGCTAGGTCGATCAGCATCACGT
>JAEWBA010000122.1 GCA_023391395.1 Pseudomonadota bacterium | reverse complement strand
CGGTTATTCCTCACTGTCTCAACTGCAGCGTTTCGACCTGGACGTGCTGAAGGTGGACCGCGCCTTCACCGCGCGCCTGGATAGCGGCAAGGAAGCCGAAGCGCTGTTCCTGGCCATCGTTTCGATGGCCCATGTGCTGGGGATGGAAGTGGTTGCCGAAGGCGTGGAAACCGAACAGGAGTTGCGCATCCTGCAAGCGCTGTCCTGCAATGAGGTGCAAGGCTATCTGGTGTCGAAGCCATTGCCGGCCGAGGACATACCGGCGATGCTGCGCAAGCGCTTCCTGCTGCCGCAGGAATTGCTTGCGCGTTGATCAGTTGTTGACCACCAGGCGCGGCTCGCCCTTGCCGAAACGCTTGCGCACCGAGGCGGCAATGCCTCGCGCATCGAGTCCGCACATGGATAGCAATTGCGCCGCATCGCCATGGTCGATGAATTTGTCCGGCAAGCCGAGATGCAGGAAGGGCTTGACGATGCCGGCCTCGGCCAGCGCCTCCGCCACCGCGGAACCGGCGCCGCCCATCACTGCCCCCTCTTCCACCGTCACCAGGGCCTCATGGCTTTGCGCCAGCTGCACCACCAGTTGGGTATCCAGAGGCTTGACGAAGCGCATATTGGCCACGGTCGCATTCAAATCCTCGGCAGCCGCCAGGCTGGGCGCCAGCATGGTGCCGAAGGCCAGAATGGCGATGCCCTTGCCCTCGCGCCGGATCTCGCCCTTGCCAAGCGGCAGCGCGGTCAATTCCTTGTCGATAGTGGCGCCTATGCCGGCGCCGCGCGGATAGCGAACGGCAGCGGGACCTTCGTATTGGAAGGCCGTGGTCAACATCCGCCGGCATTCGTTCTCATCCGAGGCTGCCATCACCACCATGTTGGGAATGCAGCGCAGATAGGCGAGATCGTAATTGCCGGCGTGCGTGGCGCCGTCGGCGCCAACCAGGCCGGCACGGTCGAGCGCGAAGGTGACATCCAGGTTCTGCAAGGCGACGTCATGGATCAACTGGTCGTAGGCGCGTTGCAGAAAGGTGGAATAGATTGCCACCACCGGCTTCAAGCCTTCGCAAGCCAGGCCGGCCGCGAAAGTGACCGCATGCTGCTCGGCGATACCGACGTCGTAGTAACGATCCGGGAAGCGCTGTTCGAACTGCACCAGGCCGGAACCTTCGCGCATGGCCGGCGTGATGCCGATCAGGCGCTGCTCCTGCGCCGCCATGTCGCACAGCCAATCGCCGAACACCTGCGTATAGGTGATCTTGCTGCTGGTCGCCGGCTTGATGCCTTCGGCCGGATTGAACTTGCCCGGACCGTGGTACAGCACCGGATCGGCTTCGGCCAGCTTGTAGCCCTGGCCCTTCTTCGTCACCACGTGCAGGAATTGCGGGCCCTTGAGGCTCTTCAGGTTCTGCAAAGTGGGAATCAGGGATTCGAGGTCATGGCCGTCGATGGGGCCGATGTAGTTGAAGCCGAATTCCTCGAACATCGTCGCGGGCACCACCATGCCCTTGGCATGCTCTTCCAAGCGCTTGGCCAGCTCCAGCATGGGGCCGGGAAGCACCTGCTTGCCGACATTCTTGGCGGCGGCGTAGAACTTACCCGACATCAGGCGCGCCAGGTAGCGATTGAGGGCGCCCACCGGCGGCGAAATCGACATGTCATTGTCGTTCAGGATCACCAGGAGATTGATGTCCTCATAGACGCCGGCATTGTTCAAGGCTTCGAAAGCCATACCGGCGGTCATCGCGCCGTCGCCGATCACGGCGATGGCATGGCGGTTCTCGCCCTTGGCCTTCGCCGCGAGCGCCATGCCGAGCGCGGCCGAGATCGACGTGGAGGAATGCGCGGTGCCGAAGGTGTCGTATTCGCTTTCGCAGCGGCGCGGAAAGCCTGAGATGCCGTTGAACTGGCGCAGCGTCGGCATGCGGTCGCGTCGGCCGGTCAGGATCTTGTGCGGATAGGTCTGGTGCCCAACGTCCCACACGATGCGGTCGTGCGGGGTGTTGAAGACATAATGCAGCGCAATGGTCAGCTCCACCGTGCCAAGGTTGGAGGAAAGATGGCCGCCGGTCTTGGACACCGAGTCGAGCAGGAAAGCCCGCAGCTCGTCGGCCAGCGTGGCAAGCTGGGGGCGCGAAAGCCTGCGCAGATCCGAAGGTCCGTCGATGTTCTTCAATAGTTCCATACTCATGCCAGTGTTTCGGGTCCCTGCTTCGTTGAACAAGAAAAGCGGCGAACGGGGGTGTCGCCCTAGGCTTTTCGTTGCACGATCAAATCCGCGAGTTCGCGCAGGCGTCGCGCCTTTTCACCGAACGGCATGAGCGCCTCGTGCGCCTCATTCCGTAGTTTTTCCGCCAGAGCTTTTGACTCTTCCAGACCCAGGATTGATACATAGGTCGGTTTGTTGTCGGCGGCATCCTTGCCCGCCGTCTTGCCCAAGGTGGCCGAATCCGCCGTTGCGTCGAGCACATCGTCCACCACCTGGAAGGCCAGGCCGACGGCGCCCGCATAGGCGTCCAGCGCAGCTTGCTCCGCAGCCGACAAGGTCGTGCCGCACAGCGCCCCCAGCAATACCGAAGCCCGCAGCAGAGCCCCGGTCTTCAACTGGTGCATGCGCTCCAGTTCTTCCAGCGACAAGGACAAGCCTACGCTGGCCAGATCGACCGCCTGGCCGCCGCACATGCCGCGCGACCCGGCGGCCTGCGCCAGCAGACGCAGCATGGCAAGCCGGCGCGAGGCATCACCGCCGTCGTCTTCCGCCACCACCAGGAAGGCTTGCGCCTGCAGCGCATCGCCCACTAGAAGCGCCGTCGCCTCGTCGTACTTCACATGCACGGTCGGCTTGCCACGACGCAGCGCGTCGTCGTCCATGCACGGCATGTCGTCATGCACGAGCGAATAGGCGTGGATCATTTCCACCGCAGCCGCTGCGCGCTCCAGAGCCGCCATATCGGCATCGAACAATTCCCCGGCCGCGAATACCAGCAGCGGACGCACCCGCTTGCCGCCATCCAGGGCCGCGTAACGCATCGCCTCGTGCAGCCGCCCTGGCAATTCGGCGGACGGCGGCAGGAAGGAAGCCAGCGCATCTTCCATGCGCCCCTGCACTCCTTGCATCCAGGCGCCAAACGATAGATTCGCGCTCATTCATCACCCTCGGGTGCGAAGGGCTTGAGCATCTCTCCTTCCAGCACCTTGACTTGGCTTTCCACCTTGTCCAGTTGGGCAGCGCAATACTTGACCAGTTCGGAACCGCGCTGATAAGCGGCAACCGAAGCCTCCAGGGGCAGCTCGCCCGCTTCCATGCGCGCCACCAGTTGCTCAAGCTCGGCCATCGCTTCTTCGAAGGAAGCGGGCAGGGACGGAGGGGCGGGTGTCTTGGGCATGAATGAGGAAAGCTATAAAAAGTGTAGCCCGTTATTTTAGAACAAACCACCTGTATGGGTTGAGAAACAGCAATCGGGCTTGGCGTGGCGCAGACTTGGCG
>JAEWBA010000066.1 GCA_023391395.1 Pseudomonadota bacterium | reverse complement strand
GGCCATCTATGCGGCGGAAGACCGCTTCGCCCTGCATCGCTTCAAGGCGGATGAGAGCTACCTCGTAGGGAAAGGGAAAAAGCCCGTCGCCGCCTATCTCGATATCGACGACATCATCCGTGTCGCCAAGGAAGCCGCGGTCGATGCCATCCATCCCGGCTATGGTTTCCTGTCGGAGAATCCGGACTTTGCCGAAACCTGCGACAGGAACGGGATCGCCTTCATCGGACCGAAGCCGGAGGTCATGCGCACGCTCGGCAACAAGGTCGCGGCGCGCAATGCGGCGATTGCCGCCAGGGTACCGGTGATGCCGGCCACCGGCGTGCTGCCGGCCGATATCGCGCAAGTCAAGGTCCTCGCCGCCGAAGTCGGCTATCCCCTGATGCTCAAGGCGAGCTGGGGCGGCGGCGGACGCGGCATGCGCGTCATTGAATCGGAAGCGGAATTGCCGGCGCAACTGGAAGTGGCGCGCCGCGAAGCCGCCGCGGCCTTCGGCAACGATGAAATGTATCTGGAAAAACTGGTGCGCCATGCGCGCCACGTGGAAGTCCAGATTCTCGGCGACACGCACGGCCATCTGGTCCACCTGTACGAACGCGATTGCTCGGTCCAGCGGCGCAACCAGAAAGTGGTGGAACGCGCTCCCGCCCCTTATCTCGACGACGCCGGCCGGAACGAATTGTGTGAAGCCGCGCTGCGCCTGGCGCAAACCGTCGGCTACACGCATGCGGGCACGGTGGAATTCCTGATGGATGCGGAAAGCGGGAAGTTCTACTTCATCGAAGTCAATCCGCGCATCCAGGTGGAACATACCGTGACCGAGCAGGTCACCGGCATCGACATCGTCAAGGCGCAGATCCGCATCAGCGAAGGCGGCCGCATCGGCGCCGAGAATGAAGCCGGCACCGGCGTCCCGCACCAGGACGGCATTCGCCTGAACGGCCACGCCTTGCAATGCCGCGTCACGACCGAGGACCCGGAAAACAGTTTCACGCCGGATTACGGCCGCATCACCGCCTATCGCAGCGCTTCCGGCTTCGGCATCCGCCTGGACGGTGGCACCGCTTATTCCGGCGCCGTGATCACGCCCTATTACGACTCCCTGCTGGTCAAGGTGACCGCGTGGGCGCCGACGGCCGCGGAAGCCATCGCGCGCATGGACCGCGCACTGCGCGAATTCCGCATTCGCGGCGTATCGACCAATTTGCCCTTCCTCGAAAACGTCATCAACCATCCGCTGTTCCGGACCGGCGCCTGCACCACGCGCTTCATCGATTCGACGCCGGAACTGTTCCAGTTCGCCAAGCGCCGGGATCGCGCCACGCGCCTATTGCGCTTCATCGGTGAAGTGACGGTCAACGGGAATCCGGAAATGAAGGGGCGCAAGCTCCATGAACGCAGCGCGCAAGCGCCGCTCCTGCCGCCGAACGCGCTTCTCGTGCCGCCCGTGCCGGGCAGCCGGGATACGCTGCGCCAGCTCGGCCCGGAAAAATTCGCGCAGTGGATGAAGGCACAGCCGCAGGTGCTGCTGACCGACACCACCATGCGCGATGCGCATCAATCGCTGTTCGCCACCCGCATGCGAACGGCCGACATGTTGGCCATCGCACCGTATTACGCCAGCATGCTGCCACACCTGTTCTCGCTGGAATGCTGGGGCGGCGCCACCTTCGACGTTGCCATGCGTTTCTTGAAGGAAGATCCATGGCAACGGCTGGCCGGCTTGCGCGAACGGGTGCCAAACATCCTGTTCCAGATGCTGTTGCGTTCGGCCAATGCGGTCGGTTACACCAACTATCCGGACAACGTTGTCCGCTATTTCGTCGAACAGGCCGCCAAGGGCGGCATCGACCTGTTCCGCGTGTTCGATTCCCTCAATGCGGTGAATAACATGCGGGTGGCGATCGACGCCGTGCGCAATACCGGCGCACTGTGTGAAGCGACGATCTGCTACACCGGCGACCTGCTCGATCCCCAGCGCTCCAAGTACGACTTGAAATACTACGTGCGCATGGCGCGCGAACTGGAAGCGGCCGGCGCCCATATCCTGGGCATCAAGGACATGGCCGGCGTGTGCAAGCCGAATGCCGCCCGCCTGCTGGTCAAGGCCTTGAAGGAAGAAACCGGCTTGCCGATCCACTTCCATACCCACGATACCAGCGGCATCTCCGCCGCCAGCGTGCTGGCCGCTATCGAGGCCGGCTGCGATGCCGTCGATGGCGCAATGGATGCCATGAGCGGCTTGACTTCGCAGCCGAACCTGGGCGCGATTTCCGCCGCCCTGGCCGGCAGCGAGCGCGATCCGGGCCTCGACCGGAATGCGATGTTTGCCGTTTCCCAATACTGGGAAGGCGTGCGCCGCCACTATGCGCCCTTCGAAGCCGACATGCGGGCCGGCACCTCGGATGTCTATCGGCACGAAATGCCGGGCGGGCAGTACACCAACCTGCGCGAGCAAGCGCGTGCCCTCGGCTTGGAACACCGCTGGGGAGAGGTCGCGCAAGCCTATGCCGATGTGAACCAGTTGTTCGGCGATATCGTGAAAGTCACGCCGACTTCCAAGGTGGTCGGCGACATGGCTCTGTTCATGGTGGCCAATGACTTGACGCCGCAGGATGTGGGCAATCCGGACCAGGAAATCGCCTTCCCGGAATCGGTGATTTCGCTCTTCAAGGGGGAGCTCGGTTTCCCCGCCGATGGATTTCCCAAGGATTTGGAGCGCAAGGTGCTCAAGGACCAACCGGCGCTGGAAGGCCGGCCCGGCGCCAGCCTGCCGCCGGTCGACCTCGCCGCCATGCGGCAGGAAGCCGAAAGCCTGGCCGGGCGCAACCTCTCCGAGCAGGAACTGGCTTCCTATCTCATGTACCCCAAGGTGTTCTGCGACTTCATGCGGCACCAGGACGAATACGGCGATACCAGCGTCCTGCCGACACCGGTGTTTTTCCACGGCTTGCCGGAAAACCAGGAAATCTCCGTCGACATTGACCAGGGCAAGACCCTCGTCATCTGCCTGCAAGGGCGCACCGAGGCGCCCGAAGAAGGCCAGTCCAAGCTGTTTTTCGAGCTTAACGGGCAGCCGCGGCTGGTCCGGGTCGACAAGGCGGATGCGGCAAAGGCCACGGGCAGACTACAGGCCGAAGAGGGCAATCCCGCTCACCTGGGTGCGTCCATGCCGGGCATGGTCGTGACCGTCGCGGTGAAGAGCGGACAGAAGGTGCTCAAGGGGGACGCCCTGGTTTCGCTCGAGGCCATGAAGATGGAAACCATGATCCGCGCCGAACGCGATCTCGTGGTCAAGAACATCCATGTCGCGCCCGGCAACACGGTCAATGCCAAGGACCTGATGATCGAGTTCGAGGCCGGCTGATCGCAATGGGTCCTCTTACTTTGGCGATCGTTGCCGGCGGTGTCGCCGCCGGCTTCATTCAAGGCTTGTCGGGATTCGCGTATGCCTTGGTCGCGACAGCGATCTGGGTCTGGCTGGTCGAACCGCAGATGCTGGTGCCCCTGGTCTTGTGCAGCTCGCTCATCGGCCAGGTGGCGTCCAGCCATGCCATCGGCAGCCATTTCAAGCTGGCGCGCGCAGCGCCCTTCCTGATCGGCGGAGCGGTCGGCGTGCCCATCGGCGTCGCCACCTTTCACCAGATCAATGAAGACGCATTCCGCTTCGGCGTCGGCCTCATCCTGATCCTGTACTGCACCGCCACCTTTGCCGTCGCCAACCTGCCGAAGATCACGCGGGGAGGAAAATGGGCGGACGGCATCGTCGGACTGGTATCGGGCGTCATGGGCGGCCTGGGCGGGCTGTCCGGGCCGGCGCCCATCATATGGTGCGCACTGCGCGGCTGGGACAAGAATGTCCAGCGTGCCACCTTTCAACCCTTGTTCTTCCTTGTCGGCGTGCTGACCACGGCCATGTATGGCGCCACCGGCGGAATTACCGCCGAAACCCTCCATGCCTTGGCACTCGTGGCGCCGGCAGTCATGGTCTCTTCATGGCTGGGCGCGAGGGTGTACAAGGCGGTCCCGGAACAAGCCTTTCGCAAGCTGTTGCTGGTCATGCTGCTTATCTCTGGACTGACGCTGGTCGGCCCGCCAGCCTTCAGATGGATGGGCATGTAGGCACCGGCCCATGCCGCCGGCAGCGCCGGCGGAGAAGCGCAATCGCGGCAAGGCGGGCAGGAATGCTAAATTACGGCTCTGCCCGTCCCGATTGCGCTTTCCTCCCGTCATGAACGACTCTCAACTCCTGCGCTATTCGCGCCACATCCTGCTCGACGAGATCGGCATCGAAGGCCAGGAAAAACTGCTCGCCGCGCATGCCCTCATCATCGGCGCCGGCGGGCTCGGCTCGCCCGCCGCCTTTTACCTGGCCTCGGCCGGCATGGGCCGGATCACGCTGGTGGACGACGACACGGTGGACCTCACCAACCTGCAGCGCCAGATCCTGCACACCACCGAGCGCGTGGGCCAGTTCAAGGCGGAATCGGGCAAGCGGACACTAGTGCAGATCAACCCGGAAGTCGAAGTCGTTGCGCTGACCGAGCGGGTCGACGACACGCGCCTGCGAGAGCTGGCGGCGCAGGCCACCGTGGTTCTGGATTGCACCGACAACTTCGCCACGCGCCACGCGATCAACCGCGCCTGCGTGGTGCAGCGGCGGCCGCTGGTGTCGGGCGCGGCGATCCGTTTCGATGGGCAGGTGTCGGTCTTCGACGCGCGGCGCGAGGATGCGCCCTGCTATGCCTGCCTGTTCCCGCCCGAGCAGGAATTCGAGGAAGAGCTGTGCTCGACCATGGGTGTGTTCGCTCCGCTGGTAGGCATCGTCGGCGCCACGCAGGCGGCCGAGGCGCTGAAGCTGGTCGCCGGCATCGGCGAATCGCTGGCGGGGCGCCTGCTGCTGCTGGATGCGCGCAGCATGGAATGGAGCAGCATCAAGCTGGCACGCAATCCCGCATGCAGCGTGTGCGGCCACACAGGCGCTCCGAAATGAAGCGCGGATTGTAGATCAAACCGGTCGGCATAACCGGCTCGGAAGCACAGCGATAGGCAAACGCCGTGCCGATCCGGTGCGGCTGCGCTCTATTCCGAAGGAAGCCCGCCGGAATCTCCACTCGCGCATTCCCCCGAGCCGGCATCGCAGGCATGGGGCAGCGCCATGCTTTGGGAAAGAAAGCGGCTGTACATCAGGAAGTGACGCAGGCCGATTACCGACAATTGCGCCTCGCTGAAGGGTTCCTCGACGCCCATGCGGACCAGGTCGCTGCCCTCCTTGGTGGTCGGCGCACTCACCGCTGCCCGCTCGGGCGGTTTCGGCTTCGGGCTGCCGCAACCTATCGTCGCCATCGTCGCGAGGACGATCAGACCGCTGAGCACGGTATCCGACATACGAACTGCCCCGTTTTTTTTATTCGATCTCATCTCTATCTCCCTGGATGAGATTATTCGCCGCCGGGAGCGATCCGCCATTGGCGCGAATCAAGCGCCTCTCTAGACAGCAGGCCTGGGCATTTGTGATGTATCTAGGTTTCGGCAAAGAGCGGTTCCCCGCTTCGAATTTGCGCCGTTTCGCGCGGCACCGAATCGATATTTCGGCTTCCGGCAGCAGAATGTTTCCGGTGCTACAATCGATCGGCCCTGTTGCGCCTCAACAATTTTCGCGCCCATGTCCGCCCCCGATCTTGCCAAGCTGCTGTTCCTTTCCGCGCTGTGGGGCGCTTCCTTCATATTCCTTCGCGTCGTTTCGCCCCAGTTCGGGCCGCTGATGACGGCGCTGTTGCGCACCGCCCTGGCCGGCATGGCGCTGATTGCCTATGCATCGGCATCCGGCGTGGCGATGAACTGGCGCCGCAACCTCAAACCGTATGCCATCGTCGGCCTGTTCGCGGGCGCGGTGCCCTTCAGCTTTTTCTCTTTCGCTGCCTTGCATTTGCCGGCAGCGCATTCGGCAGTATTGAATTCCACCGCGCCGCTGTTCGGCGCCCTGTTCTCGACCTTGTGGCTGGCTGAGCGCCTGACCATCGGCAAGCTGGCCGGACTGGCGCTGGGCGTGGTCGGCGTGGCGACCCTGGTTGGCGCCGGCGCAATCACAATGAACAGCGCCACCCTCCTCTCGATTGCTGCCGCCCTGATGGCCGCGGCGTCCTGTGCCTTGGCCAGTATCATCGTCATCAAGACCGGCGGATCGGGCGGCATACCTCCCATCGCCATGGCCACCGGTTCGCTAGCCGTGGGTGGCTTGATGCTGATGCCGCTATTGCCTTTTGCGATTCCGCCGGCTCTGCCCTCGCTGACCGCCTTCGCCAGCCTGGCTGCGCTGGCCCTGCTGTCGGCGGCGATGGCGCAGGCGCTGTTCATTCCGCTGATCGTCAAGATCGGGGCGACGCGGGCGATGACGGTCACCTTCCTGATTCCGCTGTTCAGCATGTTGTGGGGCTTCCTCTTCCTGGGCGAAGCGGTGGTCGCCTCGACGCTGGTCGGCGCTCTCATCGTTCTGGCAGCCATGGTCATGGTGCTCCTTGGATCGCGCACCAAGCCGGCCCAGGTCGCCGGTTCACGCTAGTTGTGCGGCCGGCATCCGGATTTACCGAATCGATCACGCATGAATCCCACCGCCAACAAGCTCGCCGTGCAAAAGCCCTTCCTCACGGCCCTCGCCCTATCGCTGGGCGCCGCGATTTCGCTGGGCATTTCACGCTTCTCCTATGCCCTGCTGTTGCCGCCCATGCGCGACGATCTGGGCTGGTCGTATCTGCTGGCGGGCGCCATGAATACCGGCAATGCGCTCGGCTACTTGCTGGGCGCACTTGCCACTCCCTTCCTGATGCGCCGCTACGGCGCCCAGACCGCGTTGATCGGCGGCTCGGTCTTGACCGGCGTCTTCCTGCTGCTGTCCGGTTTTGTCATCGACGACAATGCGCTGCTGTTGCTGCGCGTGCTGGCCGGCGTTGCCAGTGCCTTCATCTTCATTTCCGGCGGCGTGCTGGCGGCGCGCCTGGGAACGCTGCATGCGCAACGCGCGGGCTTCCTGATCGGCCTGTATTACAGCGGCATCGGCCTGGGTATCATCGCTTCCGCTCTGCTGGTGCCGGAAGTGCTGGGAGCAGCCGGTGCGCAAAACGCCGCCCACGGCTGGCAATGGGCATGGCTGGGGCTGGGCGGCCTGGCACTCCTGGCGACCGCGCTCATGGCATTGCCCGCCTACAGCATCGACGGCAGCGTTCCGGCGGCGCCCGCAGGCCAGCGCCAATTCCGCGTCGGCGCCTTCGGCTACGGGCTGGTGGGTTATTTCTTGTTCGGCTGCGGCTATATCGGCTACATGACATTCATCATCGCGCTGCTGAAAGAACAAGGCATGCAGCCGTCCGTCATCACCTGGTTCTACACCATGCTTGGTGTTGCAGTGCTGCTGTCTTCGCGCGTGTGGGCCGGCATGCTGGATCGCTTCAAGGGCGGCGAGTCGCTCGCCATTCTCAATGGCTTGCTCGGCGTGGCGACCGTACTGCCGGTGCTGAGCGCGGCGCCGGTGGCGGTATTCGCCTCCGGCATGCTGTTCGGCGTGGTATTCGTGTCGCTGGTGGCATCCACCACCGTGCTGGTGCGCCACAACCTGCCGCCGCATGCCTGGTCCTCCGGCATCAGCCTGTTCACCACGGTATTCGCATTCGGTCAGATCGTCGGCCCGACCCTGGTCGGCTGGATTTCCGACGGCGCCGGCGGCTTGCAGCGGGGCCTGGTGATTTCCGCGCTGGCCTTGTTTGCCGGGGCGGTGCTGGCATGGCGGCAGAAGCCGCTGGCCAAGGCCTAAAGTCAGTCGCCATTCTGTCACCCCGAGCACAGCGAAGGATCTCAGCGCGCAATGGGCTCGGGATGACGCGTATCTGTAGAGACGAATACGACTGAATCAGCGCAGCCTTGAACCGCAGTACTACCACTCCACCCTTGCCCGCAACGCGCCACGCAGCGCATTGCACACCACCACTTCCTGTGCAACGCGCAAATCGTCCAACGTCAGCTTCCGTTCGCACGCACCCCATTGTGGGTCAGCCAGCAGCACGGCGCGCATGACTCCTGGCAGCAGCCCGCATTCCAGCGGCGGTGTGTACCACCTGCCATCGAGCTTGACGAATACATTGCTGCGCCCGCCTTCGGTCAGTTCGCCGCGCGAGTTGTGAAACAGCATGTCGAAAGCGCCGCGCGCCTCTGCCGCGCGCCAGGCGGCGTCGTAGCGCTCGCGCACCGTGCTCTTGTGGCGCAGGAACGGGTCGTCGGCTTCGGTCGGTGCGGGAGCGAGCAGAATCTTACTCGGTTCGGCCAGCGGCGCCAGCGGCGCGCACTGGATCTCGTGCGTGCCGTCCTGGCGCAAGGCCAGGCGCAGGCGATGCGGGCCGGCGTGCAGTGCCATGCATGCCTCATTCAGTGCCTGTCGCAGCCCCTCCTCATTCCACGCAAAGCCGAAATATGCCGCCGACGCATGCAGACGATGCAGATGCAAGTCGAGATGGCGGCAGCCGGCGCTGGTCGCATGCATGGTTTCGAACAGCTCGAAAGTTTTCGGCAAGCCGGTCAGAAAGCGCGCCTTCAACCGACATTCGGCCCACTCGTCAGCGGCAACGCTGTCGTACACGATGCCGGCACCTACGCCCATCTCGCCAACGCGTACGCTCTTGCGCGACGGCTGCAAGACCAGGGTGCGGATCGGCACCGACAGGCAGAAGTCGCCGACGGCTCGTCCCTCCGGCGGCGCGTCGAACCTGCCGATAGCGCCGGTGTACAGGCCGCGCGCATCGGTTTCCAGCTCGCGGATGATTTCCATGGTGCGGCGCTTGGGCGCACCGGTGATTGAGCCGCAAGGAAAGAGCGCGGCAAAGCACTCGGCCAGCGAGGCCTCCGGACGCAGCGTCGCGGTGACGGTGGACGTCATTTGCAGAACGCTGTCGTAGCGATCGACCTGGAACAGGCGCGGCACGCTCACCGACCCCGGCACAGCAATACGTCCCAGGTCGTTGCGCAGGAGATCGACGATCATCAGGTTCTCGGCACGGTTCTTGGCATCCGCGGCCAGCGCCGCTGCGCGTGCCGCATCCTGGCCAGCGTCGCCGCTGGCGGCGGCCGTACCCTTCATCGGACGCGCCTGCAATCGACCACCCATATGGCGGATGAAGAGTTCGGGCGACAGCGACAGCACCGCCCCGCCCTCGGGCAGGACAATGAAGGCGCCGTAGGGAACCGGCTGACGCTGGCGCAAGCGGCGATACAGGAGAGGCAAAGAGCCATAGGCATCGAAGCGCAGGCGGTAGCTGTAGTTCACCTGGTAAGTGTCGCCGGCCTCGAGATAGGTGTGGATGCGCGCTATCGCCTGCTGGAATCCCGCTTCGCCGACCGAGGGGCGCAGATTGGCAATGCCGGCCGGCCCCGTTCCCGAACTCTGCTGCTCCAGCCAGGCGTCGACCTGCGCCGCGGACAGGCGCTCGCAGCGCTCGAACAGCAGGATCCTGCTTGGAAAACCAGCCGGCGCACGCGCGGCAATGCCCTGCATCTGCGCGCCCAGCTCGTAAGAAAACAAACCCACGGCATGCCGGCCCTTATCCAGTGCATCCATGAGCGCCGCCCACATCCCTTCCAGATCCTGCGGCTGCGTGCAAACAAGCGTGCCGACATGGGCGGTGTAAAGGCGCGAACGCGGCTCCGCCTCGCTCGCATCGCAATCGTCGAGCAGGGCGAAACAGTGCTCGCAGGCGGCGGAAAGCGTATTCACGGGGAAAGTAGACGGTCGAATCGAATGCTATGGCAGGCGGCAATTGTAATCCTGTCGCGCCTCCCGATCCGGCTGTTCTGCGTGATCAACTTCCGCGCTTGGACAGCCAGATACCCCACAGCAGCAAGGCACCGCCCGCCATGCGCAGCGGACCGATCGCCTCTCCGAAGAGGATCCAGGCCGCAATGGCCGCCGTCAGCGGCTGGATCAAGAGGCTGACCGAAGACAGCGAGGCCGGCAGGTGCGCGAAAGCGTAGGCGATCACGGTCTGGCCGCCGATCTGCGCAACCAGTGCGAGCGCAAAAAGCGGCAGCCAGCCGGCCGCCTGAGCAGGCCAAAAAGGGCCAGGCGCCGCTAGCGCAAAAGGCAGCAGGGCCAGCGCCGTAATGGTGGTGCTCCAGGCCATCAGCCGCGCGGTCGAATACTGGCTGCGTGCATCCTTGATCGCCAATTGATAGGCGGCGTAAAACACCGCGCTGGCCAGACCCAGCGCGTCGCCCAGCAGCTTGCCGCTGCCCGCGCCGCCTCCTTCGGGGGCACCGGGCGCAACCAACAACACCGCGCCCGTGAATGCGCATGCCATACCCACCAGGAAGACGCGCCCGAAGCGGACCTTATGCGCAAGCCACAGCCAGAGCGCGATGAAGATCGGTGCGAAATTGGAAAGCAGGGTTGCGTTCGCCACGCTGGTGTAATGCAGGGAGAGATGCCACAAGCCCATGTCGGCGGCGAAATAGACGCCGGCCAAGGCTAGCGCGGCCGCGAATTCGGTGCGCCGGCCGGTAGCGCTATCCTGGCCGCTGACAGCAAGCGCCCAGGCCCACAGGAAAGGCGCCGCCAGCGCCATGCGCCAGAACGCCGAGGCCAGCGGATTGACATCCGAGAGACGCATGAAGATGCCCGCAAAGCCGATCGCCATGCCGCCCATAAGCAAGGCGGCAAAGGCAAGCGTGGGGAATTTCTGATCGGCTTTCATGGAAGATGCGGGCTGGAGATTTCCGGGAGAACGCGAGTGTAGCGGGCTTTGGGGAAGCTTGCCGATCGCTTGCGTTCCGGATGAAGCCGATGCGAAATCGAGGTCCCTCGCCCCGCGACTTGGGATGACAGCAGGATGGATTCCACCCACCCTGGCTGTTCGAGAAGACTCAGTGCAGCAGCAAGGCGATCTGCAACTGGGCGTTATCCGAAGGGGTTTGCCTGAAGCCGCTCTTGGCGTAACGATGCCAGCGGCCGACGATCATGCTGACGATCAGATTGGCGCGGGCGGGGACTTCGGCCTCATCGGCCTGGCCCTGAGTGGCGGCAATGCGCAGCGCCTGCTTGAGCGCGAGTTCGACCCGCTCGACGAACTGGTTCATGCGCTGCTGCAGGCGTTCATCCTCGTTGACCAGGGCATCGCCTATCATCACCCGCGTCATGCCCGGATTGCGCTCGGCGAAATTGAGCAGCATGCTGGTGATGGCACGCGCCTGCGCCAGGCCGTTTTCCTGCTGTTCGGTGATCTGATTGATGAGACCGAACACGGACGATTCGATGAATTCGATCAAGCCCTCGAACATCTGCGCCTTGCTGGCGAAGTGCCGATACAGGGCGGCTTCGGAAACATCGAGCTTCGCCGCCAGGGCCGCGGTGGTAATCTTCTCGCCTTTTGGCTGCTCCAGCATCGTCGCCAGCGTCTGGAGGATTTGCAGCTTGCGTTCGCCCGGTTTTGTGCTTGCCATGATTTGGTCGAATAGTTAGCAATCGGATCGATGGGTTTCCCGTGCCCGGCAACTGGCTTGACGACGCGGCCTCCCCGCCGCGTTGCAGGCGCATCTTCCTGCCATGCCATCCCGAGCGCAGCGCGGAATCCCAGGCGGAAGACTATGAACTCCTTCTCTGCGCCCGGAATGACAAGGACTCATCCGGCGCCAGCCAAGAAGCGCTCACTGCCGGCACGACTTCGCCAGGAAGCGAGCGCGGGGCAGTTGCTGCAAGGATTGTACTTTGACATCGACGTAAACAGGGCGATTCGTCAATTTCGGCTGCAGGCGGTTGCCACCCTGCTGCGCAATGCGGCCGGCGGACAGATAGCGCGTGAACCAGACTGTGCGCAGGCCGAGCGCCTTCGCCGCCTTCAGATTGTCGACCGTATCCTCGACCAGCACACAGCGTCCGGCCGCCACCCCTTCGCGTGCCAGCAGCTTGCGCAGCAACAGCCGCGAAGGCTTGGGGCGCAACTGGCGGTGCACGTGCATGGCCTCGATGGGAATATGCTTGGCGAAATGGCGGTGCAAGCCGAGATGGCGCATCACCTCGTGCGAATAGCGGCGCGGCGCATTGGTGAGCAGGATCTTGCGCCCCGGCAGGCGCGCGAGCAGGCGGGCCAACCCGCGCTCGGCGCGGATCATCGAGATCAGATTGTCGAAGCGGTGCGCCTGGTGCAGGAAATCGTCCATCCTCACATCGTGGTGCCGCATCATGCCCAGCAGGGTCGCGCCGTAGCGCTGCCAGTAGGCCAGGCGCACCGCATCGACCGTCTCGGCATCGGCCGGCACCCCCTCCTTGCCCAGCACCGTCGCCATGTAATCGTTCATATTGGCATTGATCGCCGGGAAAATCGCATGCGAGGCATTGTGC
>JAEWBA010000040.1 GCA_023391395.1 Pseudomonadota bacterium | reverse complement strand
GCGTGGCGCAGACTTGGCGCCGCTCCTGCAACCGCCGTTCGGGTGGCGAGACATAATGCCAGGCAAGAAGTTATCTTTATTGCACCCATGATCGAACACATCGACATGGAGGGCAAATCGGGGGATTTCCCGGAGGCCCTGGGGTATAATCGCCAGTTCTGTCCAAAATTTCCGTTTCATCTTATTTGAATACTGGTTTTTGCGGATTCTTTCTCTCTTAGGTTGGTGCAAATTAATTTGGGGGTGGGGATGTCCGATCTGGCTCATATCGCCAAGCTGGCGCGCTCCAATGCGCAGCTTCCTGTCAACGTCTACTTCGACGACGTTCTTCTACAACAGGAAATCAAGCAGTTATTCCATCAAGGCCCACGCTACGCCGGCCATGAATTGATGGTTCCGAACAAAGGCGATTACGCCACGCTCGCATGGGAAAACGAAGGACGCATGCTGGTCCGCAATCCCCAGGGCATCGAACTCGTCTCCAACGTGTGCCGCCACCGCCAGGCAAAAATGTTGGACGGGCGTGGCAATGCCGACAACATCGTGTGCCCGCTGCATCGCTGGACCTACGATCTGAAGGGTGAGCTGATCGGCGCGCCGCATTTCGACGACACGCCCTGCCTCAATCTGTCGCGCACACCGCTGCAGAACTGGAACGGCCTGCTGTTCGAGCAGAACGGCGTGGATGTGGCCGGAATGATGCGCAAGCTGAGCGTCACCAAGGACCTCGACTTCAGCGGCTACATGCTGGACCACGTCGAAGTCCACCAGTGCGATTACAACTGGAAGACCTTCATCGAGGTTTACCTCGAGGACTATCACGTCGAACCTTTCCATCCCGGGCTCGGCAACTTCGTCACCTGCAGCGACCTGCGCTGGGAATTCGGCGAGCACTACAGCGTGCAGACTGTGGGCGTCAACCACGCCCTGAGCCGCTCCGGCACGCCGAAGTACAAGCGCTGGCAAGAGCAGGTGCTCAAATTCCGCAATGGCGTGCCGCCTGAGCATGGCGCGATCTGGCTGACGCTGTATCCCAACATCATGGTCGAGTGGTATCCCCACGTGCTGGTGGTGTCGACGGTATGGCCGAACGGTCCTCAGAAAACCACCAACGTGGTCGAGTTCTACTACCCGGAAGAGATCGTGCTGTTCGAGCGCGAGTTCGTGGAAGCGGAGCGCGAAGCCTACATGGAAACCTGCGTCGAGGACGACGAGATCGGCATGCGCATGGACGCCGGCCGCCGCATTCTGCTGGAGCGTGGCGAAAACGAAGTCGGCCCCTACCAGTCGCCCATGGAAGACGGCATGCAGCACTTCCACGAGTGGTATCGCAAGCGCCTGAAGGTCTAAGCGCACTTTCTTCATCGGGCCGCAATGGCATACACGACGCTCATTTCCGCCGCCGAGCTTGCGCCCCATGTGGGCGCGCCCGGCTGGCTGCTGGTGGACTGCCGCCACGATCTGGCCGACCCCGAGGCGGGTCGGCGCGCCTATCAGGTGGGACACCTCCCCGGGGCAGTCTTTGCCCACGTGGACAGCGATCTTGCCGATCTGTCGCCCGGCCCGAACGGCGAATTCCGTGGCCGCCATCCCCTGCCCGCGCCGGATATCTTCATCTCTACCCTGCGGCGCTGGGGCGTCAACCGCGATACCCAAGTGATCGCCTACGATGCCCAGGGCGGCATGTTCGCGGCACGGCTGTGGTGGATGCTGCGCTGGGTCAGTCATGAAGCCGTCGCCGTGCTGGATGGCGGCTTGCCGGCCTGGCAGGCACAGGGCGGCGCACTTACGGACGAAGTGCCGGTGCAACCGACAGGGAATATCGAACGCGGCCCGGCGCTGACCGCCACGGTCGACGCAGAGGATATCCGCGCCAATATTAGCACCGGGGAACGCACGCTCCTCGATGCACGCGCGCCCGATCGCTTTCGGGGAGAAAACGAAACCCTGGATCCGGTCGGCGGCCACATTCCGGGCGCCAGGAACCGCTTCTTCAAGGACAACCTGCAAGCCGACGGCCGATTCAAGCCGGCAGCGCAACTGCGCGCCGAGTTCGGCGCATTGATCGGGCAGTCCGACAAGCTCGTCTCGCAATGCGGCTCCGGGGTCACCGCCTGCCACAATCTGCTGGCGCTGGAGATCGCCGGCCTGCCGGGCGCCGCGCTGTATCCCGGCTCGTGGAGCGAATGGTGCGCCGACCCGGCGCGGCCGGTCGCCACCGGCGCCTGATCCCTCTTCCCGAATCCGCCTCTAAGCGAAACGCGGCCGTGCTTTATCAGTGGCGGTGGCCATTACTCGTCACCAGCAGCACGATGCCCACGCCGAGGGCGATCAGCACGATCTGTGGGATGGTTTCGCGCAGCGTCGCGCGGCGCTGCATCTGCGGCATCAGGTCACTGACCGCGATATAGATAAAACCCGAGGAAGCGAACACCAGCACATAGGGAATCCAGCCGGTGGCCCGCTCCAGCGTGAAGTAGCCGAGCAGGCCGCCCGCCACCGCCATCAGGCTGCACAGCAGGTTGTAGACATAGGCGCGAGCTCGCGTGAATCCGGCATTGAGCAGCACGATGAAGTCGCCGATCTCCTGCGGAATCTCGTGGGCGATGATGGCTAGGCCGGTCAGTATTCCCAGGTGCGGGTCGGCCAGGAAGGCGGCCGCAATCAGAATGCCGTCGGTGAAGTTGTGCAAGCCGTCGCCGACCAGGATCATCCAGCCGGCCTTGCCCGCCTCGTGGGCATCGTGGCCGTGCTCATGATGGTGGCCGTCGCCTTCGTAGTGATGCGAGTGGCGCAGGATTGCAAATTTCTCCAGCAGGAAGAAAGCCAGCAGGCCACCCAGCAGGGTGGCGAACAGCGCGTGGGAATCGGCCTGGGATTCGAAGGCTTCCGGCAAGGCGTGCAGCAAGGAGGTCGCCAGCAGGATGCCCACTGACAGG
>JAEWBA010000385.1 GCA_023391395.1 Pseudomonadota bacterium | reverse complement strand
GTACAGGAGCTTGCCCGCGCACGTTCCGCCGCCATGGCACGCAAGCGCCGGAATACGCCATTGCGCCTGTTCGTCCCGCAAGCGGCAACGGCAGGCCGCTCGGCCGGCCCTCTCCATGAACGCCTGTCCTGGCTGGGCCGGATCGGATTGGCGGTGCCGGCCTTGATCCTGGTCGCCGGATTGGCTGCCATTTACCAAATGGAACAACAGCAGCGCATCAATGAAATCGCGGAGCTCGATGCCGCCGTGCTTGCCGACGAGCTGCCCTTGTCGGCCTATCTGGACCGGGGTTTCAACGCCTATCTCGCCAAACGGGGCGAATAGCATGGCAGGACAGGACAGGCATCGCCCCGCCCTTGCCAGAGCGGCATGCATAGCGGGCTTTTTGCTCGTGGCCGGCTTGGCTGCGGCAAGCGACATGCTAGCGCCGGGCAGCGACTCGCAGGCCGGCTCCAACACCGCGCCTCCGGGCATCGCCGCAGAGACTCCGGCCAGCGCTGCTTCCGGCATCGCCGCCAAGGAAGCGGTGAAACAGGTCGCACCCGCGCCAAAAGCGGCGCCGCGCAAGTCGGCCTCCCCCCGTCGCAACCCGCGCTGGAACGAACTGACGCCGGCCCAGCAACAAGCCCTTGCCCCGCTGGCACCCGAGTGGGACAAGCTGGAGCCGGCGCGTAAAAGCAAGTGGCTCGCCATCGGCGACCGGTATGCGGCCATGACGGCCGACGAACAGCAAAGGGCGCAGGGACGCATGCGCGACTGGGTCGGTCTTAGCCCCGAGGAGCGCAAGATGGCGCGCGAGAGCTATGCGCATGCACGCAAGCTCGACCCCGATCAAAAGTCGGCGCAATGGAAGAAATACCAGCAGCTGACGCCCGAACAGAAGGACAAGCTGGCGGCCGATGCGGCCGAAAAAAAACGCATCACCACCTTGCCGTCGGCGGCGCAATCCAAGGGCCAGACAGTGGGGCCGATCAAATCCACCCCCAAACCGGTACTGGAAAAATCCGTCACGCCACAAGCGGCAAAGCATTCTCCATTGCGCGCCACGGACAGCCCGGCCGAATAAACCTTAGATAAAACGATTTTCGATTTGAACAAGTCCCCATCGTCCCCCCCTTCCCTCCGACGTCGCCTTGCCAGCATGCTCTATGAATCGATGCTGCTGTTCGGCGTGGTCTTCCTTTCGGGCTGGTTGTTTTCCACCCTGCTGCAGCAACGGCACGCGCTTTACCTGCGCGACGCGCTGCAGGATTGGCTGTTTTTGGTGATCGGCCTGTATTTCGTCTGGTTCTGGACCCATGGCGGACAAACCCTGGCGATGAAGACTTGGCGCATCCGTTTGGTAGCGGCCGACGGACAGCACGTGAGGTACAAGCGCGCGATCCTCCGCTATGTGCTGGCCTGGCTCTGGATATTGCCCGGCCTGGCGCTGGCCTGGGCACTCGGTGCGCAGGGTTGGCTCATGCTCGGGATTCCGGCCGCCAACCTGCTGATTTGGACCTTGACCGCCTACCTGGACCCGCAGCGCCAATTTCTGCACGACCGGATTGCCGGCACGCGTGTCGTCAATGCGGAGCCACTGCCGGAAAAGAGAGCCGCAAGGAAACAAGCCCAAGCCTGAATGTGGCGCAGCAGTCCGTCTGCGTTACACTGAAAAAAAATCAAGGACGGATGGAGACATGGCCGCTTCGCCCTCGCGTCGCCGCTTCCTGAAGGCGAGCCTGCTCGGCACGCTCGTGCTGGCGACCGCCGGCGGCGTGTATCGCGCTCTTCAGCCACCGAAAATACCCTCGCCCTATGTACTGGATGGCAGGGCCGAATCCGTCCTGCGGGCGCTGGTCCCCGTCATTCTCCATGAAGCTATCTCGCCTGCCTCTATCGGCGCGGTAATTCAGCGGGTCCAGCAGGCGATCGCCGGCTTGCCGCTTGCCACGCAGGAAGAAGTTCGTGACCTGTTCGGCCTTCTCAATCTCGCGCCGACGCGGCGCTTCCTGGCCGGCTTGTCGCAGGATTGGCCGGAGGCGGCACCCGACGACATTGCCGCCTTTCTGCAAAGCTGGCGGACTCACCGTTTTTCGCTGTTTCAAGGTGCCTACCAGGCGCTGCATGACCTGATTACCGGCTCCTGGTATTCGGATGAATCGGCCTGGGCCGCGATCGGCTACCCGGGTCCTCTCAAGGAATTGCGCTAAGGCTGCCATGGCGACATCGACGAACAGCCCTATACATGATCCGATCCAGGCTGGCATCGCAGCCGGCTGGAATGTGGTGGATGCCGCCCGGCTCACGGAAGACCGGGTAGTCGAAGCCGATGTCGCCATCGTCGGCACTGGCGCCGGAGGCGGCGTCACGGCCGAAATCCTGGCGCGCGCCGGGCTCAAAGTCGTCATGATCGAAGAAGGACCGCTGAAGTCCTCGCGCGACTTCAAGATGCGCGAAGCGGATGCCTATCCGGCGCTTTATCAGGAAGCCGCGACACGGAAGACCGCCGACAAGGCGATCGGCATTCTCCAGGGCCGGGCCGTCGGCGGCTCCACGACGGTCAACTGGACTTCCAGCTTTCGGACTCCTGCCGGCACCCTGGCATGGTGGCAGGACAAATACGGAATGGCGGCATACGCTCCGGAGACGATGGCGCCCTGGTTCGCCATGATGGAGGAACGCCTGCATATCCGGCCTTGGGAAACGGCTCCGAACGAGAACAACGACCTGCTCAGGCGCGGCGCCGCCAAGCTCGGCATTCCGACCGCAAGCATCGCGCGCAATGTGAAGGGCTGCTGGAACCTCGGCTATTGCGGCATGGGCTGTCCCACCAACGCCAAGCAATCGATGTTGGTGACCACCATTCCAGCGGCTCTGGCCCATGGCGCCATGCTGTTCATGAACACCCGCGCCCACAAGTTCAGCTTCCGTGGCGATCGCGTGGACCATCTGCTCTGTCAGGCGCTCACTGCGGACGGACTGGCTGCTTCGGGCCGGACCATCCGCGTACAGGCGCGGCACTACGTGCTTGCCGGAGGCGACATCAATTCGCCCGCCCTGCTGCTGCGGTCCGAAGCACCCGACCCGCGCGGCTTGCTCGGAAAGCGCACGTTTCTGCATCCCACTGTACTGTCAGCCGGACTCTACGAACAAAAGGTCGATGGTTTCGCCGGCGCGCCGCAAAGCGTGTACTCCGATCATTTCCTGGAAACCCAGCCGATCGACGGCCCCATGGGCTACAAGCTGGAAGCGCCGCCTCTGCATCCCATGCTGTTCGCCACCACCATGCCGGGCTTCGGCGCCCAACATGCGGCGATGATGCGTCAGTTCGCCCATACCCATGTCCTGATTGCCTTGCTGCGCGACGGTTTTCACGCCGATTCACCGGGCGGCACGGTGCGTCTGCGCGGCGATGGCTCGCCGGTGCTGGACTATCCTTTTACCGATTACATCTGGGACGGTGTGCGCCGCGCGCTGCTGTCCATGGCGGAAATCCAGTTTGCGGCCGGCGCGCGCAGCGTATATCCGGTGCATGAGATGGCCGAGGCCTACCCGAGCTGGAGCGCCGCCAAGAAAGCGATCAACGCTCTTCCCTACCAACCCTTGTTGACTCGTGTGGCCTCGGCGCACGTCATGGGTGGCTGCCCGATGTCAGCCGAGGCCGCCTCGGGCATCGTGACGCCGGATGGGCGCTACCGGGGTGTAGCCAATCTTTCGGTACATGATGGCTCGGTATTTCCCACGTCTCTAGGCGCAAATCCGCAGTTGTCGATTTACGCGATCAGCGCAAAAATGGCGTCTGCGCTGGCCAGCGACTTGACCGGAAAGCCGGCGCCGACGCCGACAAGCTGAAATCCCCCTACCCTTTTCGCCTGCTCATGATTACCCGCGTGACCCGAGTCTTGCTGCTCGTGCAGATCGCCGTTGTCATAGGTATTGCGGCAGCCCTGCTGCAGTCCAACCGCGTGTCCAGCATGCCACTCGCTGCCTTGATCGCCATTGGCGTGGTAGCTTTGCTGCGCATGTTGATTACCGCGAATAACTTCTACATCGCATGGCGTTTCCGTAGCGAGACGCCCGCCGCCTATCGAATCAATGCGCTCCAGGCCTGCAGGCTTTTCTTCCGCGAATTTGCAGCCAGCATGGCGGCCTCTTCCCTCTCCATGCCCTTTTCCCGTGTGCGGCAATACCTGAGCCGGAAAGAGGACGCGCCGCCGGTTCTTCTCCTTCACGGCTACATCTGCAACAGCGGCTATTGGCACTCAATGAGCCGGGCTCTCGCACAAGCCGGCATATCGCACAGCGCCATTGACCTGGAACCGATCATGGCCAGCATCGACGACTATGCACCGGCCATCCATCAAGCTGTTCAGGATCTTCGTCGCGACAGCAAGGCGGCGCGCGTAGTCATCGTCGCGCACAGCATGGGCGGTCTGGCGGCGCGCGCCTACCTGCGGCGCTATGGTTGCTCAGATATCGCCAAGATCATCACACTCGGCACGCCGCACCATGGCACCGCCGTCGCGCAATTCGGCCTGGGCTTGAACAGCAGGCAAATGCACTGGAGCGCGAATGAGCAGGAAGGCCTGGCCAGCCCGTGGCTGCGTGAACTGGCGGACTCCGAAGACAGCAGCCGGCGCTCCCTCTTCGTATCGGTCTTCACGCACCACGACAATATCGTCGCGCCCCAGACTTCGTCTTTCTTGCCTGGCGCGGACAATATCGCATTCGGAGGGATCGGCCACGTCGCGCTGGCATCCCATCCTGCCATCCAGGCCTGCGTGATCGAAAAGATCCGCAAGGCCTCGCACCCACGGCAAGACGCCGATGCCGGCCCTGCCACCGAGGTGCCGCGCGCGGCGCACTGACAGGCGTCAGAGCCAGCCCGACTTGCGGAAGCGGTAATAAAGATAGCCGCATACGCCTACTACCAGGATGACCGCTGCCAGGTAA
>JAEWBA010000336.1 GCA_023391395.1 Pseudomonadota bacterium | reverse complement strand
TTCTTCCCCTTGTTCCTGCTTGGCGCCCTGTTCGGCAAATTGATGGAGGACAGCGGCTCCGTTCAAGTCATCGCGGATTTCATGACCCGACGCTTTGGACCCGGCAGGGCCATCCTGGCCACCGTCGTGTGCGGCGCGCTGGTGACATACGGCGGCGTCAGCCTGTTCGTCGCCTTCTTCGTCCTCGTGCCCATGGCTGAAACCCTATTTCAATCGAGCGACCTTCCGCGCCGCCTGCTGCCTGCGACCATTGCACTTGGCACGTCTACCTTCACGATGTCGGCGCTGCCGGGGACCCCGGCTATTCAGAATGCCATACCCATGCCCTTCTTTGGAACCACTCCGTTCGCTGCGCCCGGGCTCGGCGTCATTGCCAGTCTGGTGATGGCGAGTTTTGGCCTTTGGTGGTTGCGCCGGCAGGAGCGCCGCGCAAGAATGCTCGGCGAGGGCTATGCGAGTCATCCGGCCATACCGGCGATAGACGAGGCGCTGATACGCGAACGGGCGATCGTTTCGCAAAGCTTCGATCCCGAGGAGATCAGCCATGGCGGCAGAGCACGCGCCTTGCCCTCGGCGGCTGTCGCTTTTGCCCCGCTGCTGCTCGTAGTCGCCGGGAATTTTGTCATGAACGTCTTGGTGCTACCGCGAATCGACGCCAGCTATCTGGCCGAGGCGCGATGGGGCAGCACCTCGCTGGAGGCGGTGCGCGGCGTGTGGGGCGTCAGCATCGCGCTGGCATTGGCGATTGTGGTGATGATTGTGCTGAACCGTTCGCGCTTCGTCGCACTGCGTGAAAGCGTCGATGCCGGTGCGAACGCCGCCGTACTGCCCATCCTGAGCGTCTGCAGCCTGGTGGGCTACGGCGCCGTGATTGCCGCTCTTCCCGGCTTCGTGCTGGTACGCACATGGCTGCTCGAGATGGGAGGCGGTCCGCTCGTCTCGCTGGCGGTCGCCACCAATCTACTTGCCGCTCTTACCGGCTCGGCCTCCGGCGGTATGACGATCGCCCTGGATGCCCTTGGCGACACCTACCTGAAGCTGGCTGCCCAGCAGCAGATAGATCCTGCGCTGCTGCATCGCATTGCAGTGATGTCGTCGGGTACGCTGGATAGCCTGCCGCACAACGGGGCTGTCGTCACGCTACTCGCCGTCTGCGGCTGCACCCATCGCGACAGTTACCGCGACATCGTGGTGGTGGGAATTCTCGGCGCGCTGCTTGCGCTGATAGCCGTCATCGCGTTGGGTTCGTTCTTTGGCTCATTTTGACGGCGCTTGCTGAAACGCAGTTTGTTCATGGCGGCAGCCGCCCAGGGTGGAAAGAGAGCGCCTCGAATGATGTGCATCGATCATGTCCGCAGGCTCGGGCGTGTCTTGTAGGGCGATCCACAAAATGCCATAGCTCATCAGTGTCGCGGCACATGCTTCCACCGAGCGCCCAGATAAAGGCCGATACGTCCATGCTCGAATGGAACGGGATCCGGAAATCGAGTCATTTCGGGCTGGTTCCCATTCCCGTTCGGCCGCCTAAATTTGGCACGTCCCTCACTCCACAGTCACGCTCTTGGCCAGGTTTCTGGGCTTGTCCACATCCGTGCCGCGCGCCAGGGCCGTGTGGTAGGCCAGCAGTTGCAGCGGGATCACGTGCAGGATGGGCGAGAGCTTGCCGTAATGCTCGGGCATGCGGATCACGTGCACACCCTCGCTGGAGGTGATTTTCGAGTCGCCGTCTGCAAACACGTACAACTGGCCGCCGCGTGCGCGCACTTCCTGCATGTTGCACTTCAGCTTTTCGATCAGGGTGTCGTTGGGTGCCACCGTCACTACCGGCATTTCCTCGGTGACCAGGGCCAGCGGGCCGTGCTTCAGTTCGCCGGCCGGATAGGCTTCGGCGTGGATGTAGGAAATCTCCTTGAGCTTCAGCGCGCCTTCCAGCGCGATCGGGTAGTGCAGGCCGCGGCCGAGGAAGAGGGCGTTTTCCTTGCGCGCGAATTCTTCGGCCCAGGCGATGATCTGCGGCTCTAGTGCCAGGACCGCGCCGATAGCCACCGGCAGATGGCGCATGGCCTTCAGGTAATCCGCTTCCTGTTCTTCCGAGAGTCGCCCGCGCACCTGCGCCAGCGCCAGGGTCAGCAGGAACAGTGCCGCCAGTTGCGTGGTGAAAGCCTTGGTGGAAGCGACCCCCACTTCCACGCCGGCGCGCGTGATGTAGGCGAGCTTGCATTCGCGCACCATGGCGCTGGTCGCCACGTTGCAGATGGTCAGCGTATTGACCATATCCTTTGAGCGCGCATGCTTCAATGCCGCCAGCGTGTCGGCCGTCTCGCCGCTCTGCGAGATGGTGACCACCAGAGCATTGGGGTTGGGGCAGCTGTCGCGGTAGCGGTATTCGCTGGCGATTTCGACATTCACCGGCAGGCAGGCAATCGACTCGATCCAGTATTTCGCGGTCAGCCCGGCGTAATAGCTGGTGCCGCACGCAAGGATCAGGATCGAATCGACTTGCTTGAAAATCTTGTAGGCATCGTCGCCAAACAGCTCCGGCATGATGCTGGTCACGCCTTCCAGCGTGTCGCCGATGGCGCGCGGCTGCTCGAAGATTTCCTTCTGCAT
>JAEWBA010000300.1 GCA_023391395.1 Pseudomonadota bacterium | reverse complement strand
CGGTTGGCGGCGGCTATACCGAGCCCGCCTTCCGCTCGATCGCATGGCGCGGGCGCTACTTGGTCGTCGGTTTCGCCAACGGCGAGATTCCGAAGCTGCCCCTGAATCTGCCGCTGTTGAAGGGAGCTTCGCTCGTCGGCGTGTTCTGGGGCGAGGCGGCAAAACGCGAGCCCGAAGGCAATGCGGCGGCAATGCGTCAGTTGATGGGCTGGATGGCGGAAGGGAAGATCAGGCCGCATATCTCGGCACACTATGCGCTCGCTGAAACCCCGCAGGCACTCAAGGACATGGCGGCACGCAAGGTAACCGGCAAAGTGGTGATTCAACCGCAGCGCTGATTCTCAAAAGGGCAGCACTATTACCTCTGCTGCCCTGCGTCTCTTCCCTCTCGCGTACCCGGCCGGCACCCCATCCTCAATCCGTGTCGGCCAGGGTCTGATGCACGAAAGCAGACAGGATCAGGCGGTCGCGCACCGAGACGTCGACAAACTCGAAGCCGTGCCGGAATCCGCTGCCCGGCTCTCCCGGTCCGACCGAACGCAGCACGACGCGCAGATCCAGGAATTCATCCTGGCCGGCAGCATTCACCTTGAACTTGATCCGCCCTGCATCGCCCTTCTCGCCCAGCGGCTGTTTCATGAGGCCGGCGGCACCGCCGATGCTGAGGTCGGTCAGCGTTGCCGCTCCCGTCCTTGGCGGCTCTCCCAGAGTCACCGAGGCAATGATTTTGACTTCGGCGCGCGCACCGCGCCGCACCACCGTGCAGCGCACCTGCTTGGGATAGGACAGGTGCAAGTAAGGATAGGGCGACAAGACCGACTTTACGGCCGCGGCGCTGAACGCATAAGCCCTGCGTCCCGAAAAAGCGCGTACTACGAATAGCTGTCCGTCGCGGATGAATTCGAGCTTGCCATCCGCCATGGGAGGCGTGACCAGCACCGTCTGGTTCTTCACGAAACCGATCAAGCGCACCGTGTAGCGGATCGCGGCATTGTCAATCTGCTGCAGATACATCGTTTCGCCGACCTGCCAGCGCACTTCGTCGAGTGCGACCAGCGCTTCCTTGGCATCGCTTTCCGGCAGTTCCATCGGCGGTGCGGAAGTCTCCTGCTGCGCCACGATCCTGGAGGCACTTCCGGCACGCTGGCGCGGAGCCGGATCCCACTCGGGATCGTGCATGAATCCGTTCGCCAGGAGCGCATCGAGCTGGTTGCGGCTTTCGACGACGGCGCCGGCAGCCAGCAAAAGCTTGCCGTGCCAGTCGTAGACCGGCTGCCGCAGCGGCTTTCCCACTTCCAGGTCGCCGGCGCGGACCGGCATCAGGGAAATCAAGGCACGGCTCATATGCTCCTCAATCCGTCGCTTCTGTCACATCCTCGAAAAACGCACGCACCACTGCCGCATCCCGGGTTCGCTTGAATGGCGGCAGGCTTTGCCAGATGCGTCGCCCATAGGGTTTGGAAACCAGGCGCGGATCGCAAATCATCAATACCCCGCGATCGGTTTCGTCGCGGATGAGGCGCCCTGCCCCTTGCTTCAGGTTGATGATGGCTTCCGGAAGCTGATGATGCATGAAGCCACTCAAGCCTTTCTTTTCGAGGGCCTCGATACGCGCGGCAAGAACCGGATCGTCCGGCGGCGCAAACGGCAGCTTGTCGATGATAACCAGCGAGAGTGCATCGCCGCGCACATCGACTCCTTCCCAGAAGCTTTGGCTGCCGATCAGGACCGCATTGCCGGCGGAACGGAAGCGGTCGAGCAGCTCGGTGCGTCCCGCATCTCCCTGGACCAGCAAAGGAAAGTCCAGCTTGCGCCGCTCGAACTCTTCGCGCAGGCGCTGGGCGGCGCGGTTGACCGCGCGAATCGTCGTGCAGAGCAGGAAGCTGCGACCGCCCGCTGCCTCGATCAGGGGCAAGGCGACATCGATCACTGCATCGGTATAGTCGAGGGCATTGGGTTGCGGCAGGTTATCGGGCACGTAGAGCAAACCCTGACGCCCGTAATCGAAAGGGCTGGGCCAGGATTGCGCCGGCTCGTCCCACAGCCCCATTTGCGAGGCGTAGTGGGTGAAGTCGTTTTTGACGGCGAGGGTCGCGGAGGTGAAGATCCAGGCGCGCGGGCTGCCTTCGCGCTGCTTGCTGAAGATGGGTGCGATCGACAAGGGCGTGCGGTGCAATTGCAGCGACGAAGAAAAAGCCTCCACCCACAGTACCGACTCGCCTGCCTGCTTTTCGTCCTGTGTTCCCCAGGCAGCCAGCTTCATGCCCAGCTCCACGGCGCGTGCCCGGCATTGCTCTATCGTTTCAGCGCGTTCGGCCTGGCTTTCCAGCGTCGCAGTCAGGCCGCCCAGCTCGTCCCTCAATTTCTCCAATGCTGGAAAAAACGGGCTTGATTCTGCGATCTGGCCCAAAGCCAGCCGCATCATATCCTGGGGAAAGGCAAGCCGCAGGTCGCGTGCCGCGCGCTCGACCTGCGCCACCGCGGCTGGCCAGTCGGCACCGTCGCGCGCATGGGCCAGGCCTTCGGCCAGGGTGTCGCGGCACAACTCCATGATCTGCGAGGTCGACACTGTTTCGCCGAAAAACAGGGTCGCCGTTTCCGGCAATTGATGCGCTTCGTCGAAGATCACCGTATTGGCCGAGGGCAGAAGTTCGGCCACGCCGGTATCCTTCAGCGCAACATCGGCAAAGAACAGGTGGTGATTCACGACCACCACGTCGGCCTGCTGCGCTTCCTTGCGCGCCTTCATGACGAAGCAGTCCTGGTAATACTGGCACTCGGCGCCCAGACAGGTATCGCGCGTCGAAGTCACGAGGTTCCAGACCGAGGCGGATTCCGGGACTTTGGACAACTCCGCCTTGTCACCGCTCGAAGTGGTCTTCACGAAGCGCGCAATCTCGCGCAGATAGCCGACATCCTCGCGCGCGGTCAAGCGGCCGTTCTGCTGCGTGCGCTCGAGGTGAAAATGACAGACATAGTTGGCGCGGCCCTTGAGCAGGGCCACCGATACCGGCGCATTGAGGGCCTTGCGCACGGTCGGTATGTCGCGCAGGTAAAGCTGGTCCTGAAGGTTTTTGGTCCCGGTGGAGACTATCACCTTGCCGCCCCAGAGCAAGGCGGGCGCGAGGTAGGCGAAGGTCTTGCCAGTACCGGTACCGGCTTCGGCAATCAAGGTGGTCCGCTGCTCGATGGCGCGTGCGATCGCCTTGGCCATCTCGGTTTGCGATTGCCTGGGCTTGAAACCGCCGACCGCGAGGCTTAACGG
>JAEWBA010000275.1 GCA_023391395.1 Pseudomonadota bacterium | reverse complement strand
ATGCAGAGGACCAGCAGGCAGAAGGGAAAGGCGATCCAGCTTCCGCGGCTGCCGGTGAACAGGGAGCCCAGCAAACCAATGGCTGCCCCGGCGAGAAGGAAGCCAGCCCACCTCAGGGCACGGCGCTGCTGGCGCGCCCAGCCCAGACCCGCGAGGCAGGAGACTCCCAGCACCAGGCTGATATTGCCGTATTGGATAGGATTGGTATGGCCGCCTGCGCGCGTATTGCCGGTCGTCAGGTTTTCCCAACCCACTACCACTCCTGCTCCGATCGCGCCCAGCACGAGGCCGGTCCAGAGAACGGCAGGCCGAGGTGGTCGGACCAGCAATAGCAACAGTGCGGGAATGGCCAATACGAAGCGCAGTGGCGCATCGTAGTCGGCTCCCGGGGCCGCATGGACAAGATTGAGTGCAGCAGCGGCAAGAAAATAGAAGAGAAAGGCGGCGATCAGAATCCGGTCTCCCTTCTGCAATTGCGGCCTGGAGGCCGCCCAGGGCAGGAGCAGGCCGCCCAGAAAGAGCAACAGCGCGCCCAGCGAGAATCCGCTCGGTACGACGAGGGCAATGGCAAAGAATAAAAAAACGGCGGCGGAGCTGTACACAGCCATTGAGTGCATCCTTGACGGCGTGCGATATTGGAAACGCAGGCGTGGCGACCTGCTTCGTGCAGGAAATAACGGGCCACATTGTAACCGGTCGGCCGGTGCTGGATGGCAGGAAAAGCGGGCTCGGAATGACCCGCCCAAGGAGTAAGGATAATCGCCGGTCTATGCGGCAAGCACGCGATTGGAAGCGTACACGAAGAGCCGTGCGCTGCGCTTCAATGGGGAGACAGGGCCGGAAAGCGGCTTATCGGCGCACTTTATGGATCAGGAGTGCCGTTTGCAGGCCACTCACGGCATACCGGGCCTGTTGCCATGCATTTTCGAGCTGGTTGACGGAGTCCTGCATCATGCGGGTGGCCACGAGCAGCGCGTCCATGGGCGTGGCGGCGGCCTCGCGCGCGATCTCTATGCGCGCAAGCAATTGTCGCAAGCCGGGACGATGCGCCGCCGGCGCTGATTCGACGGCGTCGTTCAGTACATGCCGACGGAAGGCTTCAAAGGCTTCGGGATCGTCCCTGTGCATGGAGACCAGAGTGTCGAACTCCGGAAGGCGTACGGCCATGCTCATTGCTTACCTCGTCAATTTATCGTATCGATATGACAGGTATAGCCGTGCGTGGTTCGTGCCTTCTTGTCATCAGTCAAGCACGGGGAAAGCGATGGCTGTGGGAGCGCAAACCTTGACCGGCACGCCTTGCCCGCAGGCGAAAGGCGCGCTACTTCACCAGCAGTGCACCGAAGGTCTTGGCGGAAATCGTGACCCAGGCACCGGGGCAAAGCGCACGCACCTCGTCTTCCGAGGCGACGACCTCGACAATTTCCCGACCGACCGACAGGGAAACCAGGTGAACGACTTCTTCACGGCGGATGGCAAGAACCTGGGCGCGCAGATTCAGCTTGCCCGCATGCCGTTCCCGAAGGAACAACTGTGCTGGAGTGCCCGCCTGGACGACGCGGCCCTGCTCGAGCCGCAGCACCTGTTGCGACAGGCGGAACACTTCACCGAGATCATGACTGACCAGCAGCGTGGTCAGGCCCAGGGTGTCATGCAGGCGCGCCAGGTCGTCTTGCATCTGGCTGCGCAATTCGGCATCGAGAGCCGACAGCGGCTCGTCCAACAGCAGCAGGGCCGGCTTTCTGGCAAGCGCGCGCGCCAGCGCAACGCGCTGCTTCTGCCCGCCTGAAAGCGTGGCGGGGTAACGATCCTGCAGGGCCGCAAGGCCTACCAGGTCGAGCAATTCATCCACCCACGCCGATGCGCCAGGAGCAGTGCCGTAAGCGACATTGCCGCGCACCGTGAGGTTGGGAAACAGCGCATAATCCTGAAACATGAAGCCGATCGAGCGGTGCTGCGGTGGCAGGTTGATGCGTTTTTGCGCATCGAACCAGACCTCGCCGCCGACTGCAATGCGCCCGGCGTCCGGGCGCTCGAGTCCGGCCAATAGCCGCAACAGCGTGGTCTTGCCGGCGCCGGATGGGCCGAACAGGGCGACTAGGCTTCCACCGGCGATGTCGGCTCGCACTTCCAGTCTCATTGGGCCGGCTGTGCCCTGCAGGGCCTTGGCGACGTCGATCTCAAGCATGCCAGGCTGCCCTCAGCCATTTTTTGTTGAGCATGTATACCGTCAGCAGGATCGCGAAACTCAGAGCAAACAAGACCAGCGCATAGAAATGCGCGGCGCCGTAGTTCAGGCTTTCGACTTCGTCGTAAATGGCGATCGAGGCGACCCGGGTGACGCCGGGGATATTCCCGCCGATCATGAGGATGACACCGAACTCACCGACGGTATGCGCGAAGCTGAGAACGATGCCCGACAGCAGCGCCGGTTTGATATTGGGCAGCAGCACGCGAAACAGCGTCACCAAGTCGGATTTGCCGAGCGTGCGCGAGGCTTCGCGCAAGGAGGACGGCAAGGCTTGGAAGCCGGACTGGATAGGATGCACCATGAAAGGCAGGCTGAAGATCACCGAGCCGAGCACCAGGCCTTCGAAGCTGAATACCAGTCGCAGGTGCAGCCATTGCTCTAGCCATTGGCCGAAGGCGTTATGCGGGCTGAAGGCCAGCAGCAGATAAAAGCCGAGCACCGAGGGCGGCAATACCAGCGGCATGCTGACCAGTGTTTCGACCACCGGCTTGAGCTTCCAGCGCGTATGCGCAATCCAGTAGGCGAGCGGAATGCCGATGAGCAGCAGGATGGCGCTCGTCAGCGCCGCCAGGCGAAAGGTCAGGAAGAGCGGCTGCCAGTCGAAGCTCATGCCGCCGTCTCCGGCACCACCGTCATCTCATTGGCTTTCACCAGCGCCTCAACCGCATCGCCGACCGCAAGCTGCAAGGCTTCGGTCGAGCGGGTGGTGATGATCGAAGCGATGGGGTATCCCAGCGCCTCGAGCGTGACCTTGCTCAACAATTGCCCGCGCTCGATGGCCGTTACGGTGGCAGGAATGCGGTTGCGCATGCTGATGGCGCCGGATAGGTTCTTTGCCAGCGCGACTTCGGTTTCCTTGAACAGCATCTTCACCGCCATCCCGGCGGGCCACCCGGCGATATCGTCGCCCGCGCCGGCCAGCGTGGCCGTCAAGCGCTGGCCGGCCACCTCGACATCGACCAGGGCGATGCTGCCATGCGTCTGGACTGCCGTAATCCGGCCGGAGAGGACATTCATGGCAGCATGTAGCCGTAGCGCGTGAAGATGTCGCGTGCTACGCGTGAGCCCAGAAAGTCTTGAAATTGCCGCGCCAGTTCGGGATTGGCCGCTTCGCCATGCTTGAGGAGCACCATACCCTGTGCGATGGGTTGATAAGAGCCGGCCGGCAAGTCTATCCATTTGCCTTGCCCGCGCAATTGCGGCGACAGCACGACCGACTTGGCGGTGAATCCGGCATCGGCGGCACGGGAGTGGATGTACTGCGTGGTCTGCGCGATGCTTTCTCCGTATACCAGCTTGGATGCCAGCGTGTTGTCGAGCTTGAAGTAGGCCAACGCCTTCATCGCTTCGCGGCCATAGGGAGCGAGCTTGGGATTGGCGACGGCGATCTTCCTCACTGTCGGGCCGGTCAGGCTTTGCCGCCAGTCCTGTAGGTCCAGATCCTTCATGGTCCACAGCACCAGCGTGCCATAGGCATAGACCTGGGGCGGTCCGGCGGTATGGCCGGCTTCATACAGCCGTTGCGGATATTCCATGTCGGCCGACAGGAAGAC
>JAEWBA010000243.1 GCA_023391395.1 Pseudomonadota bacterium | reverse complement strand
TGCCCACCAGCGTGCTTGCCCCTCAGGCGGACGGCAGTTTTCGCCTGCCGTTTTCGTTCACGGCTCAGGGTGAGGAAACCCAGCTCAGGATTCCCGTGGTGCAGGAAGACCTGGAGCTTGGCAAGCGCGAAGTCGATACCGGAAGAGGCGTGCGCGTGCGCAAGACTGTGAACGAAGAGGAACGCATCGTCGATCAATTGCTGCAGCATGACGAGCTTGTAGTGGAGCATGTGCCGGTCGGAGCTCCGGTCGATGAAACGGATCTGCCGCAGCCGCGCCAGGAAGGCGACACCCTGATACTGCCCGTCCTCGAAGAGGTGCTCGTGGTGCAAAAGCAGGTGCGCCTGAAGGAAGAGCTGCGCATTACCCGGCGCAAGCGAGCCGAACACGTCACGCAGACGCATACCCTGCGTAGGGAAGAGGTGAGCGTGGAGCGTTTTGGCGAAGGGGGAAAAAGCCGGGCATGAGATATGCGAGCGCTTTCTTCTCCGGGACATTGTGAACCGCGTTTCCGGGCGGTGCGCCGCCTGGCGTGGATAGCCCCAGTCGAAACTGACTCCGCTACGTCGCGGAGAGGACCTCAACAGGAGATAGACCATGGAAAATACCGTAATCGGCGTGTATGACAGCTATTCGCAGGCACAAAACGCGATGAACGAAATTGTTGCCGCCGGCATTTCCCGCAGCAACGTGCGCTTGAACCCCGAACAGGAAACCGGCACGACCGACATGCAGACGGGACAAGCCCATGAAGATCGGGGCTCCGCCATCGGCAACTTCTTCCGTTCGCTGTTCGGCATGGGCGACGAGGACCGGAACGACAGCGACATCTACGCGGAAGCGGTAAGGCGCGGCAGTTGCGTCCTGACGGTGGATGCCGACACCGACGAGCAACGCGACACGGTGATGACCATCATGAACCGTTACGACCCGGTGGACATCGAGGAACGATCCGCGCATTGGCGCAGCCAAGGCTGGACCGGCTACGACGCCACGGCACCCTGGCTGACCGAAGATCAAATCCGTGAGGATCGCAGCCGTTATGCACAGGCCAGCGATACCGGGATGTACCAGCAGCGTGACGTCGCCGCGGAGCAGCAGGACATGGCGCGCCAGCAAGGCACCCAACAGGCAACGTCGCCGCAGACTACACAGCAAGCCACTACGCAGCAAGGCATGCAGCAGGCAAGGTCGGGCCAGGATACCGGCGGCGAAGGTGCGCGCATCCCTGTGGTCGAAGAACAATTGAAGGTCGGAAAGCGCGAAGTGCAGCGCGGCGGCGTGCGTGTCCTCCAGCGCGTGCGCGAAACTCCCGTGCATGAATCGGTGGATCTGCGCCAGGAGCACGTGAAAGTGGAACGCCATCCGGTCGATCAACCGGCCAGCGCCGCCGACATGGCCGCCTTCAAGGAAGGCGAAGTCGAGATGCGCGAAATGGCCGAAGAGCCGGTAGTCGAGAAGGTGGCCCGCGTGGTCGAAGAAGTCGTGGTCGGCAAGGAAGTGTCGCAGGAGAAGAAGGACATCGACGACACGGTGCGTAGGACCGACGTGGAAGTCCAGAATCTCAGCGAACAAGGCCGCACGACGGCCGGCATGCAGGCGGCAAGCCCGGACATGGGCAGCCCTGCCGGCATGAACGAAACCGGAACCACCGGCACGACCGGATCGCTGGCGCAAGACGATGCCGAATTCCGTCGCCACTGGCAAGGCACTTATGCTCACTCCGGCGGGCGTTATGAAGACTATGATGCTGCTTACCGCTATGGCTATACGACGGCCGGCAGCGATCGCTTCAAGAACTACCGCTGGGACGATGCCGAACCCCAGATGCGGCAGGATTGGGAAGCGCAGCATCCCGAAAGCGCCTGGGACAAGGTCAAGGATGCGGTGCGCTACGGCGCCGAGCGCGTCAAGAACACCATGCGCCACTAAAGAAGGGAAGGAGCCGGCGGATGGCTATTGCGTCCGCCGGCGAATATCGAATCGCTACTCAGGCCGGCTGCCCAGCCGGCCTTCTTCCACCATCTGCCGGATGATGCGGATGGTGTCGATGTCCGCTTCCTTGTAAGCCGAGCGTCGGAACTCATTGTAAAAAGCCTGCGGCGAATCGGCCACCTCCTCGAGATGATCGTCATACTCGAAGCGCACGAAGAACACGCCCGCTTCCGGTTCCTCGATGGTCATGGTCAGGGTCGATTCCGGAATATCCTTTTGCGGCGGCACGTGATAGCGCACCTGTTGTTGCGGCAGGAAGCTGACGCGGTCGTGGACCACCAGGGTGCCGTAATGCAGCTCGCGCGAAATCGATGCCTCGGAGCGGTCCGTGATGTGGCAACGGTCCAGATTGGGTTGAAAGATGTCGGGGCTTTCCGCTCGCACCACCAGCCCGCGCCATAAGTCCTCGCGGTTCAGGCGGTAGATCAGCGGATTGAGGGGGTCGTTGATTTCGACAAGATGGGCAAATTTCATGAAACGAAGACTTTGGGAAGCGAGGGCCGGGGAACGGCGTCGCCTTAATGGGATTTGAAGGCGCCAGTCTAGCGCGATTCGCAAAGCGTTTCACTGGAAAGTCCGCGCGCCGGCAGCGGACGTTTCAAAAGAATTGCGACCATTCCTCGATCCAGGCCGGCACCGCCTCGCGTTCCATCGGCTTGGCAATGTAATAGCCTTGCGCATACGTGCAGCCGAGCTGACGCAGCAAGTCCCAATCGCCGCGCGTTTCCACGCCCACCGCCACCGAGTTGCGGCGCAGCTTGCGTGCCAGTTCAAGACTGGAACGGAGCGCGATCGCCATGGCCTCGTTTTGCGCCGCTCCGGCCACGAAGGAACGATCGATTTTCAGGTCGAGGAAAGGGATGCGCAGCAATTGCTGCATGTTGGAATGGCCGGTACCGTAATCGTCCACCGACAGCCCGAAGCCTTTCATGCGCAGGCGCGCCAGGTTTTCCAGGCAGATCGGCACGTCGGTCATTGCGATCAGCTCGGTGATCTCGAAATTGACGTATTGCGTCTCAAGGCCATGCGCGACGATGTGCTGCAGGATCTTTTCCGCCAGGCCCGGCTCGGCCAGCGCGGTGGCGGAAAGGTTGATCGATACCGTCAGCGGCAATCCTCCATCGTGCCAGGCGCGGCAGGCGACAAGCGAGCGTTCGATGACCAGCCAGGTCAGCGTCTCCATCTTGCCGTGCGCTTCCAGCACCGGCATGAAGGCTGGCGGCGTCAGCACGCCGTAATCCGGATGGCGCCAGCGCACGAAGGCTTCCACGCCCTTTACTTTGCCGCTTGCCAGCTCCACCTTGGGCTGGAAGAAAGGCTCGAACTGGCCGGCTTGCAAGCCGGCCTCTATTTCGGCCAGGGTGAAGGCCGGCAGCGCTTCCCGCCCCGGACGCGCCTGCGGCGGCCGGTACTTGGCGATCAGTTCCAGCAGCAATTCCGGCGTCGCCGGCTTCTCGAAAGTGCCGAGCAGATCGAGCCCGTAAGCCCGGGACATGGTTTCGACCGAAAACAGCAATTCCGAGCCCAGCGCAGTAGTCAGCACGATGGCGGCAGGATGCTCGGACTTGGCCAGATGGCGCACCAGCTCGATGCCATCCATGTCCGGCATGTTGAGATCGATGAAAGCGATATGGATAAGGGCAGTCTGGCTTTGCAGCCGCTCCAGGGCGGTGTGTCCGTTCTCCGCCTCGACCACTTCGGCCGCGCCCAGCTTGGACAGCATGACATTCAGCCAGCGGCGCTGAAATTCATCGTCTTCTGCGATCAGAAAACGCAGATCGGCAATCGGAATCGGCAGTGCGCTGTCCAGGATGGCGGCTTCCATGTGCGTGGGGGAGGGAGTTGGCGCTGGTCAATTATGCCCCCAGTTCGACTTGCCAGAAAGTCATTTCGTGGATGCGGTGGTGTGGCGGCAACTTTTTCTGGCGGAGCGCCAAAAAAGGCAGAGAAGCTTGACGCCACTTAGAAACTGTAGCCCAGGCCGACCACGGCATGGAAAGTCCGCAAGGGTGTTTCCGCCCGTCCGCCGGCGATATCCACCTTGGCGGTGCCGCTGTTGAATTTCGCTTCGACAAAGGCGTTGACTCGCTCGGTCAATCGATAGCGCACGCCGCCCAATAGCTGATAACCGAATCCGGAAGATTGATAACCGGTTTCATGCGGCGCATTGTCCACCGTGTTTTCGGAATGCGGCCAGTAATGGGCCAGCCCGGCTCCTACGTAAGGTTGCAGGCGGCCGCCGGCAAAGGAGGAGTCGAGCCAGCGGTAGATGCCGTTAATGCTGAGCACGTTCACGCCATGCGAAATCTCGAAGTGCTGGACATATTGATTCATGGGCGCCTCGCCGCCGACCGCCGCGCCTCTCCAGGTGCCGTCGACCGTCACTCGGCGCTCGGTTTGCGCATACATCTTGTAATGGGTGAAATCCAGTGCCACGCCCCAATTCGGCTGCTGCTCGAAAAAGTGCGTCAGACGCAAGCCGTAGTAGGGCGCGCCCTGGCTGAAGGGATGGGGATCCCATTGCACGTCCCGGATCCGCAGCTCGGTGCCGGGGCGGGTGAGGCGCAAATCGCTGTCGCGGCTGAAGGAAGTCCCGGTATAGAGGGAAACGATATTCTCGGCCGCCGCATTTCCCTGCACACTGAAAAGGCAAAGGCCGAGCGGCAAAAGAATCAGGGACGCCTGGGATTTCCTGTCCGGCATGGCACTCCTCCTTTGCTTGATGGCGGCCGCGTGCCGCCGGTTCGACCGCTCGAAAAAGCCTGTGTTCTCTCCGTCCGGGCTGCGCCAGATCAATCGAGCGTCTGCCGGTAGCGCGACAGCGCGATGATGCCTGCCGCCAGCATGAAGACGGCCATCGGCCATACGTCCGGCGCGATCTCAGCGGTGCCGTTCCCTTTCAGCATGATGCCGCGCACGATGCGCAGAAAGTGCGTCAGCGGCAGCACTTCACCGATCGCCTGCGCCCAAGCCGGCATGCCGCGGAAGGGAAACATGAAGCCTGACAGCAGTATCGAAGGCAGGAAAAAGAAGAAGGTCAGCTGCATCGCCTGCAACTGGTTTTGCGCGATCGTCGAAAAGGTGAAACCAACCGCCAGGTTGGCCGCCATGTAGACCACCAGCACCGCCATCAGCAGGCCCAGGCTGCCGACGATGGGGATCTGGAACAGCAGCCGCGCCGCCAGCAGGATCACCGTTACCTGCACATAGCCGATCAAGATGTAGGGGACGATCTTGCCGACCATGACTTCCAGCGGGCGCACCGGCGTGGCCAGCAGGTTTTCCATGGTGCCGCGCTCGCGTTCGCGCGTCATGGCCAGCGCCGTCATCATCACCATGGTCATGGTTAGGATCACGCCGATCAGGCCGGGCACGATGTTGTAGCGCGAAATGCCCTCGGGGTTGTAGCGCCGTTGCACGCGGATCTCGAAAGGCGGGTCGCCTAGCTGCAGCACCGGCAGTGAGCCGTTCAGGTTGTGCGCCAGCGTCTGTCGGCCGATGCCGTCCAGCGCCGCCAAGGCATTGCCGGCCGCGGCCGGGTCGGTGGCATCGGCCGCCAGCAACAGCGCCGGGCGTTCGCCACGCAGCAGGCGGCGCGAAAAATCCGGCGGCACCGCCAGCAGGAATTGCACCTTGCCTTCGGCCAGCAGGCGGTCGCCCTCGGCTTCGCTGCCCACTCTATGGGTGATGCGGAAAAAGGAGGAATTCTCCAGGCCGGCGATCAGGCTGCGCGAAAACTCGCTGTGGTCGGCCACCGCCACCGCCATCGGCAAATGCCGCGGATCGGTATTGATGGCGAAGCCGAACAGCACCAGTTGCAGGATGGGCACGCCGACCATCATGGCGAAGGTCAGGCGGTCGCGCCGCAACTGGCGAAATTCCTTGACCAGGATGGCAAGCAGGCGCGACCAGTTCATCGCGCGTCCTCGTCGGGGAATTGCTGCATCAGCGCGATAAAGACATCTTCCAGGCTGGTTTCGATCGCGGTGACCTCCAGGCCGCGCGCGCGCCAGGGCGCGAGCGCCGCATCGAGCTTGTCCGCCGAGGCCGCGCTGACATGCAGGGCGGCGCCGAAGGAGGCGGCATGGATCTCGGGATCGGCGCGTAAGGCTTGCGCCGCCGCGGTCAGCCCGGGGCCGCGCACTTCGCGCGTGGCCAGACCGGTGCGTGCGATCAACTCGGCCGCCGAGCCCTGCGCCAGCAGGCGGCCGTAGGCGATATAGGTGAGGTGATGGCAGCGCTCGGCCTCGTCCATGTA
>JAEWBA010000192.1 GCA_023391395.1 Pseudomonadota bacterium | reverse complement strand
GAAAAAGACTGCCGTGGCGGCAAGAATCAACAAGGCCAACAAGGCGGCGAAGCCGATTCCCAGTTTCTTGCGTAGTTTGGTCATATGATGAATAGGTCCCGTGATTACGCGGCTCACCCGTACTTGCGGCAGGAGCGATCCATTGCGCGGTGGTAAGATTCAAACCTGAAGTTTCTCATGGCAACGCACTTCCCTTCCACACAGATCATGAAATTCGATGTCGCGATCATCGGCAGCGGCCTGGCCGGACTGTCAGTCGCCCTCCACCTTGCCCAGACCCGGAAAGTCGTGGTCATTTCCAAGCGTAACCTGCTGGACGGCGCCAGCAACTGGGCCCAGGGCGGCATTGCCGCCGTGCTCGATTCCGGCGACAGCCACGAACAGCATATCGCCGATACCCTCGTAGCAGGCGCCGGATTATGCGACGAAGGCGCGACCCGCTTCATCATCGAGAACAGCCGCAGCGCCGTCGAATGGCTGATCGAGCAAGGCGTGCCCTTCACCCGTGACGTCAATGCCGAGCTCGGCTTTCACCTGACGCGCGAAGGCGGCCACAGCCAGCGCCGCATCATCCATGCGGCCGACGCCACCGGTCATGCCGTGCAGGTCACCTTGGAGCAGAAGGCGCGGGCGCATCCGAACATCACCATCCTCGAAAACCACTGCGCCATCGATGTCATCCGTTCGGACAAGATCGGCATCAGCGCCCCCACGCCCTATTGCGCCGGCGTCTATGTACAGGATGTAGATACCGGCCAGGTCAAGACGCTGGCCGCCGACCATACCGTGCTGGCCACCGGCGGCGCCGGCAAGGTCTATCTGTACACCACCAACCCGGACACCGCCACCGGCGACGGCATCGCGATGGCCTGGCGCGCCGGCTGCCGCGTGGGCAACATGGAATTCATCCAGTTCCACCCGACCTGCCTGTACCACCCCTACGCCAAGTCCTTCCTGATTTCCGAAGCGGTGCGCGGCGAAGGCGGCGTGCTCAAGCTGCCGGCCGAGGCCGGCGCTGCAGCGGGCGAGCGCTTCATGCCCAAGCATGACGGACGCGCCGAACTGGCGCCGCGCGACATCGTGGCCCGCGCCATCGACTTCGAGATGAAAAAGCGCGGCCTGGATTATGTCGAACTCGACATCAGCCACCAGCCGCCGGAATTCCTGAAAGAACACTTCCCGACCATTTACGCGCGTTGCCTGGAATTCGGCATCGACATCACCAAGCAGGCGATTCCCGTGGTGCCGGCCGTGCATTTCACCTGCGGCGGCATCGTGACGGACACCGATGGACGCACCGACCTGCCTGGCCTGTACGCGGTTGGCGAAACCGCCTACACTGGCCTGCACGGCGCCAACCGCCTGGCCAGCAATTCGCTGCTGGAATGCCTGGTGCTGGGCCGCGCCGCCGCCCGCCACATCGAGCAGCAGCCGCGGCGCCGGGAAATCACGCTGCCGGAGTGGGACGAAAGCCGCGTCAGCGACGCCGACGAGGAAGTGGTCATCGCCCACAACTGGGACGAACTACGACGCTTCATGTGGAACTTCGTCGGCATAGTGCGCACCACCAAGCGCCTGGAACGCGCCCAGCATCGCATCCGCCTGCTGCGCGAGGAAATCTACGAGTACTACTCTCACTTCCGCATCACGCGCGACCTGCTGGAGCTACGCAACCTCGTGGACGTGGCCGGCCTGATCGTCGACAGCGCCCTGTCGCGCCGCGAGAGCCGCGGGCTGCATTACAGCCAGGATTATCCGGAGACCTTGCCCAAGGCCTTGCCTACGGTGTTGTCGCCGGGGAGGAAGTAGTCAACGGGCATTGACAGAGCATGGGCGCTTGGCACGAAGCAAAGAGGAAACTGTGATCTGGTTCCTAGTGCCTAGGCCCCTGCTAAAGAAGTCGCCGACTCGCCCGCGCCTCTGATTCTTCGAATCATAACGAGTCGGTGATGTGTGAGCGCGACTGAATCAATCTGTCGCTTTCGGCGGTACCGCACACCCAGGACGGAAAGCGGTACCGCCGATTTTCCTTATTTTTTGGCGGTCAAGGTTCCGGTAAAGCTAAGGTCCGGCAACTCCTTTTGCGCCTCTTCCTTGCTCACCAGCTCAGGAGCGACTCGATACACTAACAAGCCCATTCCAACGGAAGTCCTGACGTACTTGACTTCGCCTTTTTCGAGGGTGAAAGTGAGTTTCTTGTCTACCTCCGTCGAACACATCACCTCTTGGTTGCCGGCCTTGGCGTCAACGAAGAAAAATCCGCCGGGCTTGGATTCGCCCACTTCCGCACCATTGAGTTTGATCGATGGCTGTACCGCCGCACCAATCATGCTGGCACTACGATAAAAGTAAATTCGCCCGTGATCCTCTTGCAAGGTCGGAATGGATGCCGCCATGTCCTTATGCTTGACGCCCGAGGCGCAACCGCTCAACACGATGATCAGGAAAATAATGCCTGTTTTGATGAAGTTCACGCTATTGCTCCTTATTGTGGCGCGTTGAAGAAAACGAGAGAGGGATCGCTTGCTTGAGAGGTGAAAATCCGCGCTCGACCGGAAGGTAAAAGCCAATCAAGCGATCGGCGTCAACAACTAGCCATGCCTCGTGCACATGTGCGCCTTCCAGCGTAAAGATTGCGTCTTGGCGCTTGTACACATCCCCTTGTCCGATTACACCCATCCGCGTCCATTGGCTATCCGCTTTAAGGGTGCGCATGTAACCGGTATCAAGGAGAACTTCGATTTGCCTGTCCAGTGTGACGGGCGCACGCTGACCGGTTGTCGTGATCGGGGTAAATGATGCAGGAGTGTAGGCGACGCTCGCCGCACAAGCTGTCAGCAAGAGCCATAATGAAGCGCTTGCTAGGGTCGGGAGTAACTTGGGGCGCATGTTTTCCTTTTAGTTTTGCCCGGATCTACGCAGAAATGAGCTTTTGATTTGTACGCCGGAGTCCGTCATGCTGCGCCATTGAAACGGCAATACTTGTTACCGCAAAACATTGACAAATATTAACACCAGTTAGTCGGCCCTAAGCAATCCATTTTTCAGCAAGGTGTGTTGCGGGTCGGGCTGAGAGGAGTCGGAGACAAGGTGGCTTTTTCTGCGCAATTTATACTGTCCTATCCACGTATTCATTTAAAGCTCGAGTGCGGCAATTCCTCAGGCGCGATGTCGAGTTCTTGCGGCGCGCACTGGGTGACGCAAAGCTACCTCACTTCGGGATTTCGTATGGCACCGAGGTCGGCATTGTCTATGCTGACATGCGTCTGACGCATGGACGCGATAATCATTGACGGCGTCGTCAATCCGCACTGGATATCCTGGTGTGCCTGGCAGGCCACTGGAATCAAAAGCTGGAGAATTTCTTCGAATGGCGTACGTCGCCGGCGAACGCCGACAGAAACTCAATCTTCGCCGATCCGCGAGTCGATTACGGATATGTTGGCGAAAGCGCGGGCCCAAGCGGCATGATGGTTTTCGAGGATACCGAAATAGCCCTATCAAGCCATCGGCGGGGAAGCAAACAGGAAGGCGCAGGATCGAGGTCCGGCCCTCGTATCTGCTTACGGCGATATTGACTCCGCAGACAAGTCCTTGCGAAGGCAATTAGAAGAATTGGGAGCGGATCGGAGTGCGCTTTACAGCCTGAGCGCACTGTTGCCCTAGCCGATCACGCGCAGGGAATAATCGACCGCGCGAATATCCTTGGTCAGGCTGCCGATGGAAATGCGATCGACACCGGTTTCGGCAATCGCACGCACGGTGTCCAGATTCACCCCGCCTGAAGCTTCCAGCAAGGCGCGCCCGCCGGTCAGTTTCACCGCTTCGCGCATCTGCTCCAGCGTGAAATTATCCAGCAGGATGGAGGTCGCGCCGGCCGTCAGTGCCTCATCCAGTTCCTCCAGGTTTTCCACCTCGATCTGGATCGTGACACCGGCATGCAGGGCGTGAGCCGCACGCATGGCGGCGGCGATGCCGCCGGCCGCAGCGATATGGTTTTCCTTGACCAGGATGCCGTCGTAGAGCGCCAGGCGCTGGTTCTGGCCGCCGCCCACGCGTACTGCGTATTTCTGGGCCAGGCGCAGACCGGGCAGGGTCTTGCGCGTGTCGAGGATGGCGGCGCGTGTACCTTCGATCACATCGACATACTTACGCGTGGCTGTCGCCACCGCCGAGAGCAATTGCAGGAAGTTCAGGGCCGAACGCTCGGCGGTCAGCAGCGCCCGCGCCGGTGCTTCGATCGCGCAGACTTCGCTGTCGGCCTCCATTTGTCCGCCCTCTTCGTGGCGCCATTCGATGCGGATGCGCGCATCGCAGGCCTTCATCACGCCTTCGAACCAGGGCGCGCCGCACAGCACGGCGGCTTCGCGCACGATCACGCGCGCCTTCACCCATTCGTTCTCGGGCACCAGTTTGCCGGTGACGTCGCCACTGCCAACGTCCTCATTCAGCGCAGTCTGGATATTGCTTTCGAATGCCGCCGTCAGCGCCGCGTCGAAGGGCGCGAAGGGATTTTTCAGGGTGCTCATGCCGGGCCGATTCCCGCAAATAGTTTTTGTTCTTTCGCCAGGTCGGGACCCGGCCGCACATTGGCCTTTTTCTGCGCCGCGAAGCTCAGCATGCGGTCGATGCAGGTAAAGGCCTTGCGGCCGATTTCCGGATCGACATGAATTTCATTCTTGCCGGTCTCCAGCACCTCGGCCAGGTTGTGCAAGCCGTTCATCGCCATCCATGGGCAATGCGCGCAGCTCTTGCAGGTCGCGCTGTTGCCGGCAGTGGGCGCATCGATGAAGATCTTGCCGGGCGCTGCCATGCGCATCTTGTGCAGGATGCCATTGTCGGTGGCGACGATGAACTCGGTAGCGTCCAGGTCCCTCGCCGCGGCGATCAACTGCGAAGTCGAGCCGACCACGTCAGCCTGCGCCACCACTGCTTCGGGCGATTCGGGGTGCACCAGCACCTTGGCCTTGGGGTGATCCTTCCTCAGCAATTCCAGCTCGATGCCCTTGAACTCATCATGCACCAGGCAGGAGCCCTGCCAGAGCAGCATGTCGGCGCCGGTCTTTTTCTGGATGTAGCCGCCCAGGTGCTTGTCCGGTGCCCAGAGGATCTTCTTGCCCTGCGCGTGCAGGTGTTCGACGATTTGCAGCCCGATGGAGGAAGTAACCATCCAGTCGGCGCGTGCCTTCACCGCCGCGCTGGTATTGGCGTACACCACCACCGTGCGATCCGGATGGGCATCGCAGAAGGCGGCGAATTCATCGGCCGGGCAGCCCAGGTCGAGCGAGCAGGAGGCGTCCAGGTCGGGCATCAGGATGGTCTTGTCCGGGCTCAGGATCTTCGCTGTTTCACCCATGAACTTCACACCCGCTACCACCAGGGTCTTGGCGGGGTGGTCGCGGCCGAAGCGCGCCATTTCCAGCGAATCCGAGACACAACCGCCGGTTTCCTCCGCCAGATCCTGCAAGTCGGCATCGACGTAGTAATGCGCGACCAGCACCGCCTGCTTTTCCTTGAGCAGGCGTTTGATGCGCTCCTTCAACTCGGCTTTTTCGGCCGGCGACGGATTCAAGGGAACGCGCGCCCAGGCGTTGGCAACGCAACTGGTACCGGCATCCATCTGGGGGCGCTCGAATTCGACGGTCTTGATAGGGGTGATCTGCATGGATTTCACTGCAATGAATCGAAAAGAAGCTTGCGGGTCCGCCGCTGCTGCGCCGCTTCACCTCAGGGCATAGTCCCGCATTTCAAGCCGCGCACTGCGCAGCTTATACGGGATTCGCTTTTCCTGCCGAAGCGCCCATTTTCATGCCACTAGCGGTTATATTGCATCTATTGCAACTACCATTTGTATGTTTACTGGGGTGGCAATCAGTAGCATACTCGCTTGATAAAAATCAAAATAAGGGAGCCAACCTCCATTGTAAAACTCCCTTCCCACTCTTGCCTGCCGGAAGGGGCACAGAGGGTCACATAGTCACTTTCCATGTATCAGAGATCATGACAAGTCCGCTGTTTGACAAGACCGACAAAGGTCGGGAAGAAATCGCCACCCGCAAATACCATCTTGCGCCGCGCCTGCGCACGCTGCTGCTGCTAATCGATGGCAAACACAGTGTCGAAAGCCTGCTCAAGCAGGTCGCCGGCCTGGGTCTCAGCGAACAGAGCCTGAACGAGCTCGCCGCTCAGGGCTTCATCCGCGCCGTCGCCGAACCGGAAGCCGCGACTCCTACCGCTCCCACCGCTCCCCGCCCGGTACGTGCGGGCAAGGCGGCGGCGGGCGTTCCAGTATTCGAAGGCTTGCTGCCGGACGGGCAAACGCAATTCCAGGCGATCTACTTC
>JAEWBA010000037.1 GCA_023391395.1 Pseudomonadota bacterium | reverse complement strand
GCATGGTGTAGATCACCGCATAACCGACGAAGGTGGCAAAGGTCAGCCACATGGTCAGCGGATTGACGAAGTTGTACAGCACCCACATGCCGATGCCGCCGATCATCCCCGAAAACACGAGGGTCTGCATCGCAGTAATTTCGCCGCGCGCAAGCGGTCGACGTGCGGTACGGGCCATGCGCGAATCGATCTCGCGCTCCACCAGGCAATTGACGGCGAAGGCGGCGCCGGCCAGCAGCCAGATACCGATGGTGGCAGCCACCACCACTTGCCACGGCGGCAGGTCGGGGCTGGCGAGGAACATGCCGATCACCGCGCAAAACACGGCCAGTTGCGTTACACGCGGCTTGGTCAGCGCCCAGTACTGTGCCAGGCGGTGGGGATGAACGGTTAAGCTGGTCACGGATTCAAGCAGTCGAGAGGCGTGTAGCAACGCTATTAGGAGCAGTCTGCGCCGCGATGCGGGCCTTGTAGTTTAGCATGGTCAGCAGCAGCACAAGCAGTGCGGCACCGCCGTTGTGCGCCACTGCCAGAGCGAGCGGCCAGTTGAGGTAGATCGTCGTCAACCCCGTCAGCAGCTGCATCACCAGGGCGGCCAAGAGCCAGCGCGCGGTCCTGCGCAGGCCATCGATCTTCCACGCCTTCCAGGTCAGCCATCCGGCGAAGCCGAATACGACGAAGGCGAAGCTGCGATGCGTCCAATGGATCGCAGTCAGTGCCGGGAAAGGCAGGTATTCGCCGTCGCCGGTCTTGCCGAGATGGCGCCAGATGGTGAAGCCGTTGGCGAAATCCATTTCGGGCAAGAGTTTGCCATGGCACAAAGGGAAATCCATGCAAGCCAATGCCGCGTAATTGGTGCTTACCCAACCGCCCAGAGCGATCTGCAGTGTCAGCAATGCCATGACAATGGCAGCGGGCAGGCGCAGCCGCGCCGCCTCTTGCCGATCCACCGGTGCATGCCGGCTATGCGCTGCGGCCATCCAGGTCAGCAGCGCCAGTAAACCCATGCCGAGCAGCAAATGAATAGTGACGATCACGGGTTGCAGCTTCAACGTCACGGTCCATGCGCCGAAGGCGCCCTGTACACAGACAAAGACGAACAGGATGGTGGGAAGCGTGGGAGAGAACGCCAGATCGGCATGCCGCGTCTTGATCCAGCGGCGCCATGCGATGGCCATCATGGCGACGATCAGCACGCCCACACCCATGGCCAGATAGCGGTGGATCATCTCGATCCAGGCCTTCACGACCGTGACCGGGCCGTGCGGCATCGCGGCTTCCGCGGCGCTGATGTGCGCGTGCGCCTGAATCGGGTTGGCATGTCCGTAGCAACCGGGCCAGTCCGGGCAGCCCAGACCGGAATCGGTCAGCCGCGTGAAAGCACCGAACATGATGAGATCGAAGGTAAGAAACAAGGTTATCCAGGCCAGCTTGCGGTACTTGTTGTGGTCGCTCGATACCCAGACCATGGTCAGCGGCAAGAGGGCAACCAGGATGCCCATGATGGCAAGTTGAATCCACATGGCGTCTATCCTATGCGCGAAGCTTTCAGCAGCTTGGCCAGATCCTTCTTGATGCGGTTCGGGTCCGCATCCTTGGGGAAGCGCATCATCAGATTGCCAAGCGGATCGATCATGTAGATATGGTCGGAGGGTTGCGTCCCCTCGTCCGCGGGCAGCCATCCTTGCAGATCTGCAGGCGCGACACGCAGCATGTGGGTGCCATCGTATTCACGGATCAGCAGGGTTTCCACCGGCTCCTTATCCGTGATCAGCCAGACCCGCTCGATGCGGTCCATGTCCTTTCCCTGCGCCAGGCGCAACTGACGCATGTCGTGCAGGCGTTTCTCGCAGGCTTGATCGCAATCTCCACCGGCGATCTGCAGCATGACCCATTTGCCCTTGAACGCATCCAGGGACACCGGCTTGCCATCCAGAGTAGCCGTGCCCAGCGCCGAGGGAATCGGATAGCCACGCGGATCGATCAGCGTGCCGTAATTCGTGCGGCTTTCCGGCTTGATGACATAGTAGGTGAAGTAGGAGGCAATCATTGGTGCCGCGCATACCGCGAGCACGGCCAGCAGTTTCCAGCGCCCTCGTGTCTGTTGCTTATTGTCTTTCACGTCGAAACCCTGTCACGATAAAAAATATCAATGCGGTCGCCGCCAAGGCATTCCATTGGAAAGCATAGCCGCGATGCTTCTCCACGCCGCTGGAGGGCAGTGGCCAATCGCGCACCAAGCCATCGCCGGACTCCGAGGTCTGTTCGACCATCAGCGGCAGCATGGCGAATTTTCCGGCTTCCGCGAATTCACCGATCTCCGCGTTCTGCACGATCGCCCCCGGCTGCAGGGGCGCCTCTGTCCCCAGCTCCATCACTCGCCCGGGATTGCGCCGGGCGATGCCTTCTATCTCTAGGTCGCCCGGCGGCGTATCAAGCGGCGGCAGCTTCAGGCGATCCCTTGGATCGCGGGCGACCCAGCCACGCGCCACCAGCACGTATTTGTCGGACTCGGCAAGCCGAAATGGCATCAGCACATGAAATCCGGCGATGCCGCCGTGCGGGCGATTGTCGAGATAGACCGGCCAGGCCCGCACAAACTCGCCACGCGCGCGCACCCGGCGAAATTCCGATTCGTCGCCAAGAAGCGCCGCCTCCTCCACCGGAATGGCGGCCTGCGATTGGCGCCGCGCGAGCTTCGCTTGGATCGCTTCCTTTTCGGTGGCGCGGCGGGTCTGCCACTGCCCAAGCGAAATGCCGATGGTAGCCACGATCAGGGCAGCAATGAAGGGAATCCATCTGAAGCGGAAGTTCATTACAATGTCGCTTTATCCCGCGCCGCCCTGGTGCGCCGGTTTCCCACCATGAAAATCGTCATCGCCGTCGCCTTCGTCCTGATTATCGCCAGCCTGGCGTCCGCGCTGGTTTTCCTGATGAAAGACAAGGGCAAGAGCGACCGGACTGTGAAGGCGCTGGCGATGCGCGTCGGGTTTTCCATTACCCTGTTCGTGTTCATCCTGGTTGCTTACAAGCTGGGCTGGATACAGCCGACCGGAATCCGTTAATCATTTGCAATAAGCGCCTGCGCCAGTAAAAAAGCCGCACCTTGGTGCGGCTTTTTCATTCTCTTCGTTACGGGACAGAGTCAAGCTAGGCGCCGCCCTGTCCTCCGCATATCGAGCGATTACAGCCAATACACCACGACATAGAGGCCGAGCCAGACTACGTCCACGAAGTGCCAGTACCACGCGGCGCCTTCGAAGGCGAAATGGTTGTCAGGCGTAAAGTGGCCCTTCAGCAGGCGATACAGCACAACCGCGAGCATGATGCCGCCGATGGTGACGTGGAAGCCGTGGAAGCCGGTCAGCATGAAGAAGGTCGAGCCGTAGATGCCGGACGTCAGCTTCAGGTTGAGCTCCGAGTAAGCATGCATGTACTCATAGACCTGGAAGCCCATGAACACTGCACCAAGCAGGACCGTGAGGAACAGCCAGAACGCAGTCTTGCTGCGCTGGCCGGCACGCAGAGCATGGTGGGAGATGGTCAGGGTCAGGCCGGAAGTCAGCAGCAGCGCAGTGTTGATGGTGGGAATCCAGAACGGCCCCATCTTGGTGAATGGATCCACCGTGCCAGCCGGCGTGTTGCCCCACTGGCCGTTGAAATCGGGCCACAGGATCTTGTGGTCCAAGTCACCGAGCCACGGGGTGGTGATGGCACGGGCGTAGAACAGGGCGCCGAAGAACGCGGCGAAGAACATCACTTCCGAAAAGATGAACCAGCTCATGCTCCAGCGGTAGGAGACGTCGATGCGGTTGCTGTACAGTCCGCCCTCGGATTCGGCAATGGAATCACCGAACCATTTGTAGAGCACGAGCAGCAAGGCCAGGATGCCGGCAATATTGACGAACGAGCCCCAACCGATGCCGTTCACCCAGGCGGAGGCACCAATCATGGTCACCAGCAGCGATGCGCCTGCCAGCACCGGCCATTTCGACGGGCCCGGCACGAAGTAGTAAGGCGCGTTCCCCTTTTGAGCACTCATCTTCATCTCCAGATTCAAACTTGATTCTTCAAATTGTCAAACTTCTGCTCGGTGTTCGGCCTCTGCCGTCCGTCAACTGGCCTTCTTGTCCCGGCCGGCGATTTCGAAAAAGGTATACGACACCGTGATTGTCTTCACGTCCCTGGGC
>JAEWBA010000395.1 GCA_023391395.1 Pseudomonadota bacterium | reverse complement strand
ACCGTGAGCAGGCCGGTTATGTCGCGGTGTCCAGGTTCCTGGAACGTATTCCCGCGGAGGAACAGGAAAAGGCCGCAGAAATCTTCATGAAAATTCTGAACGGCAGCTTGTGGGAGTTGTGGCAAGTCGCACGCGAGGATGCGGGCTTGAAGCCGGTGGAAGCGGACGAAAAACATGCGCGCTTCCTGCAACTGGCCACCAATGCCTACTCCGACGCCTTCTTCTATGGCGCGCCGGTGTATCTGCAACTGCGGGAATTTGAGGAAGTCAAAGCCTCGGTCCTGCAGCTGACCCGTTCGCCCGGCAAGAACGTGGTGTATCTTGGTTGTCTGCTGCTGACCTTGGGCGTGTTCGCCATGTTCTACATCCGCGACCGACGCCTGTGGGTATGGCTGAAGCAGGATCAGGCGGGGCGCACGCATGCCCTGATGGCAATGAGCACGCAGCGCCGGACCCTGGACTTTGACAAGGAATTCGAGGCAATGAAAGCGCGCCTCGAACAAAAAGTGTAATGTGAAGACCGCCGCAAACGGCAGCTGCGGCGACATGGAGGCAATGATGGAGTTGACGCAACAGACACGGCAGGCGCAGGCGTATGAAGCACCGCCGGGATTCTTCAAGCAGCTCACGCTGATCGACTGGCTGTATGCGCTTGCACTTGCGGCCGGCGCTCTGTTCGCCCTGAATCGCTATGGCGCCTACATGGACGTGTACGAGGAAGCGATCCTCCTCTTGTCGGCGCCGACCTTTGCCTGGCTCGGCTGGTACTGGAAGCCGGTACGCGGGCTGATGGCTCTGCTGGCGGTCCTCGCGCTCTCGGCCGTCGCCTTGTACGGCGGCGCGCTCGACGCCGCGAACAACAAATTCCTGCTCAAGTACCTGCTGTCCAGCCAGTCGGCGATTCTCTGGATGAGTGCCCTGTTCTTTCTTTCCACCCTGTTCTACTGGGGCGGCCTGGTGACAAGGGGCGAGTCGGGCGGTGCCATCGGCAGCAAGCTGTGCTGGGCAGCCGTGGTGCTGGGGTTCACGGGGATGCTGGTGCGCTGGTACGAGTCTTATCTGATCGGGGCCGATGTCGGCCACATACCGGTATCGAACCTGTATGAGGTGTTCATCCTGTTCTGCATGATCACGGCCCTGTTTTACCTCTATTACGAAGAGCGCTATGCGACGCGTCAGCTGGGCCCATTTGTCATGCTCATCGTGTCGGCGGCGGTGGGCTTCCTGCTGTGGTACATGGTCAGCCGCGACGCGCACGAGATTCAGCCGTTGGTGCCTGCCCTGCAAAGCTGGTGGATGAAAATCCATGTGCCGGCCAATTTCATCGGCTACGGCACCTTCGCATTGGCGGCGATGGTGGCGGTGGCTTACCTGCTGAAGGCAAAGGGCTTGCTGGTGGACCGCTTGCCGGCCCTGGAAGTGCTGGATGACGTGATGTACAAGTCGATCGCAGTCGGCTTTGCCTTTTTCACGATTGCCACCATTCTCGGCGCCTTGTGGGCTGCCGAGGCCTGGGGTGGTTACTGGTCCTGGGATCCGAAGGAAACCTGGGCCCTGATCGTCTGGCTCAATTACGCGGCCTGGTTGCACATGCGGCTGATGAAGGGCTTGCGCGGGCAGCTTGCCGCCTGGTGGGCTCTGGTTGGTTTGTTGGTGACCACTTTCGCTTTCCTGGGCGTCAATATGTTCCTGTCCGGCCTGCATTCCTACGGCCAACTGTAAACTTTTCTCTTCTCTTTGGAATAAATCGTCGTCCTCGCCGGTTTACCGCTTGTGCTGCATCCTACGGCACAATCCGACAACCCAGATAGCGAGGACGACATGAAATCCTTTTCCGCTTCCATTGCCGCCATCGTCTTGGCCGGCAGCGCCGGCATGGCTTTTGCGCAGGCTCCGGTCAAGACCACCGACGGAGCGCTCACCGATAATGCCGGCATGACGCTTTACACCTTCGACAAGGATGCCGCCGGCAGCGGCAAGAGTGCCTGCAACGGGCAGTGCGCGACAAACTGGCCGCCCCTGCTGGCGCAGGAAGGAGACAAGGGAAGCGGCGACTACAGCATCGTCACGCGCGATGACGGCAAGAAGCAATGGGCGTACAAGGGCAAGCCCTTGTATCTGTGGGCTAAGGACCAGAAGCCGGGCGACAAGGCCGGCGACGGCATCAACAACGTCTGGCGGATTGCCAAGCCCTGACGGGACCGTCCGGCCATGTCGGATTTTGCCGAGGCATTGGCGGCGCAGATACCGCGCCTGCGCCGGTATGCGCGGGCGCTGACGCACAATGCCGCGTGGTCGGACGATCTGGTGCAGGATACGCTGGAGCGCGCGCTGAGATACCGCTGGCGCTTTCACTTCGACGGCAATCTGACCGCCTGGCTATTCACCATCCTGTATCGCCGTTATCTGAGCGATGCCTCGCGCAACCGCATATTCGAGGCGACCGATGCACCGGAGCCGGTCAGCCCGGGAGACATGGGCGCGCGTCTGGACATGCAACGCGCCCTGGCACGACTGAGTCCCGAACACCGGGCGGTGATCGTGCTGGTCGCGCTCGAGCAGTTGAGCTACAAGGAAGCGGCTGAAGTCCTGGACATCCCTGTCGGCACGCTCATGTCGCGCCTGGCGCGTGGCCGCGAGCGTTTGCGTAGCTTGCTGTCGGGCGCTCCAAGCTCAACGACGGCAGGCCCACTTACCCGGATCAAATGAAATGACGACTGCTCCGATTGGCGAGGCGGATTTGCATGCCTATGTCGATGGCCAACTGGACGCGGCACGGCGTGCCGAGGTCGAGGCCTATGTGGCTGCGCATCCCGATGCGGCCGCGCTGGTCCACGATTTGCGCGAGCAGGCGCGTACGCTTCATGCCTCTTATGATGGCGTGCTGAACGAACCGATCCCCCTGCGGCTGACCAATGTCTTGCAGGCGCGCTGGTGGCCGCGCGGCCTCGTCGCCGGCATTGCATGGCTGACTTGCGGTCTGATAGTCGGCTGGCTCGCGCATGCGGAAATGAGGCCGGCAGCCGGCCCGACCTCGGCATTTGCGCAGGAAGCGCTCGCTGCCCATGTGCTTTATGCGGTGGAAAAGCGGCACCCGGTCGAAGTGCCGGCGGAACAGGAGGCCCATCTGGTGGCATGGTTGTCCAAGCGTCTGGACGCGCCGATCCGTGCGCCGGCTCTGCAGGCCCAGGGCTTTTCTCTCCTGGGTGGGCGTCTGCTGCCGGGCGGCGACGGGCCGCTGGCGCAACTGATGTACGAGTCGACGCAGGGCGAGCGCCTGACTCTTACTGTGAAACGCGCGCAGCCGAGCGAGGGCGACACCGGATTTCGGATCATGCGGCACGACGGAAACAGCGTTTTTTACTGGGTGGACCGGGACTACGGCTACGCCCTCTCGGGAAGTATAGGCCGGGACCGTTTGCTTGCGGTGGCACAGGCGGTGCACGCGCAACTGCGCCCCTGAGAAAAAGGGTGTAAGGTAATCGTCATCGACTTGGCAGAGTTGAGGCAGCCATGTTAATCAAGCGCAATCCCAATGGACGCGATCGTCCATTTGTTTCGGAAATCACGCCGCGCGAAGTTTTCGAATCGCGCCGTACCTTCATCAAGCAGCTTGCCGCCGGTTCGATTGCCGGGGCCGCTCTGGCCGAGATGGCATTGCGCGAAGCTTTTGCGCAATCGGCAAGGCAAAAGCTTGCGGCCAAACCGAATACGGCCTATGCAATCGTGGAAAAAGCCACGGAATACCAAGGCGCCACAAGCTACAACAACTTCTACGAATTCGGTACGGACAAATCGGATCCGGCCCGCTACGCTGGAACGCTCCGAACGCGCCCCTGGACTGTCGCGATCGAGGGCGAGGTGAAAAAGCCGATGACGCTCGACATCGACAGTCTGCTGAAACTGGCGCCTCTGGAAGAGCGGATTTATCGATTGCGTTGCGTCGAAGGCTGGTCGATGGTGATTCCCTGGATCGGGTATTCCTTTTCCGAGCTGATTCGCAAAGTCGAGCCGAACGGCAACGCCAAGTACGTCGAATTCACATCGCTTGCCGACAAGTCTCAAATGCCGGGCTTGCGCAGCGGGGTGTTGGACTGGCCGTATGTCGAGGGCTTGCGCCTGGACGAGGCCAACCATCCCCTCGCGCTCCTGACCTTCGGCATGTACGGTGAAACGCTGCCAAACCAGAACGGTGCGCCGGTGCGCATGGTCGTGCCATGGAAATACGGATTCAAGTCGGCGAAATCCATCGTCAGGATCCGCTTTGTACGGGACCAGCCGAAAACGGCCTGGAATCGCGCTGCTCCACAGGAATATGGCTTCTATTCGAACGTCAATCCGGACGTGGATCACCCGCGCTGGTCGCAGGCGCGCGAGCGGCGTATCGGCGATGACGGCTTCTTCACGCGGAAACGCAAGACCTTGATGTTCAATGGCTACGAGGAGGTGGCGTCGCTATACACAGGCATGGATCTGAAGAAATTTTTCTGAAGCCGGGTCCGCGCCGTTCTTTCCATGCTCAATCCCACTCCAGCCCAGATCAAGGCGATCAAGACAGTCCTGTTTATTGCATGCCTGTTGCCGCTATCCCGGCTGGTACTGTTCGGCTTTACTGATCGCCTCGGCGCAAATCCCGTCGAATTCATCACCCGCAGCACGGGTGACTGGACGCTGTACTTCCTCTGCTTCACCTTGAGCGTGACGCCATTGCGGCGTCTCACCAAATGGAACTGGCTCATCAAGCTGCGTCGCATGCTGGGGCTGTTCGCCTTTTTTTATGCCGCGCTGCATTTCCTCACCTTCCTGTGGTTCGACCATTTCTTTGATGTCGAGGAGATGTTGAAGGATGTGGCCAAGCGCCCGTTCATCACGGTGGGTTTTACGGCCTTTATTCTGCTGATTCCATTGGCCGTCACCAGTACCGATGCAATGGTCAGGCGGCTGGGGGGTAAGCGCTGGCAACAGCTGCACCGGCTGATCTACCTGATTGCGCCGCTGGGCATTCTGCACTTCTGGTGGATGAAGGCAGGCAAGAACGATTTCGAGCAGCCGATACTCTTCGGTACCATCGTCGCATTTCTGCTATTGCTGCGCGTGTATTGGAGCGTGATGAGAGCCCGATTGCAGGGCAGCAAAGCGCAAGCGGGAGTCGGCTGAAAAGGTGCTGGGTCAGTCCAGCACCGATTCGAGCGCAAACAGGTCGGCGGCAGTCTCGCGCTTGCGGATCAGGTGCACCCGATCGCCATCGACCATCACTTCGGCCGCGCGGCCACGCGTGTTGTAATTCGAAGCCATCGTCATGCCATAGGCGCCGGCGCTGTTCATAACCAGCAGATCGTCTTGCTCCACGATCAACGCACGATCGCGCGCCAGCCAGTCCCCCGATTCGCATACCGGACCAACAATGTCGTAGGTGACCGATGCGCCTTCGCGCCGGACGACTTCCTGTACGCCCATCCAGGCTTGGTACATGGCCGGGCGCATCATGTCGTTCATGGCGGCATCGACAATGCAGAAATTCTTTTCCGTTCCCGGCTTGAGATATTCCACCCGCATGAGCAGCACGCCGGCATTGCCGACGATGGAGCGGCCGGGCTCGAAGATCACCTTTATCGGCTTGCCGTCGTAGCGGCTGGCACGCCAGGCATCGATCCTGGCGAATACGCGGCCAAGATAATCCGGCACGGCGACCGGCTGTTCGTCGTCATAGGTAATGCCGATGCCGCCGCCGAGATCCAGGTGGTGGAGGCTGATTCCTTCTTCTTCCAACGTGTCGATCAGTTCGATCAGCTTGTCCAGCGCTTCCAACAGAGGCGCATCATCGAGCAACTGCGAACCGATGTGGCAGTCGATGCCGACCACATTGATATGCGACAGGCTTGCGGCGACACGATAGGTCGTCAGCGCATCTTCAAAGGCGACGCCGAACTTGTTCGCCTTCAGTCCCGTGGCGATGTAGGGGTGCGTTTTCGGGTCGACGTTGGGATTGACGCGCAGGCTGACCGGCGCCTTCTTGTCCATGCTCGCCGCCACTTCGTTCAAGCGATGAAGCTCGGCGATCGATTCGACATTGAAGCAGAGGATGTCATGCTTGAGCGCCAGAGCCATTTCCTCGCGCGACTTGCCGACACCGGAGAACAGGCATTTTCTAGGATCCCCGTCGGCTGCGATGACGCGCAGAAGCTCGCCGCCCGATACCAGGTCGAAGCCGGCTCCATGGCTAGCCAAGAGATTCAGGATAGCCAGGTTGGAGTTGGCCTTCATCGCGTAGCACACCAGAGCGTCTCGTCCTCGGCAGGCGTCGGCGTAGGATGCATAGTGCGCCAGCAGGGCGGCCTTGGAATAGACGTAGGTGGGCGAGCCGAACCGGCTTGCGATATCGGTAAGCGCGACGGACTCGGCGTGCAGCACGCCATTCTTGTAAGTGAAGTAGGACATGTTCCTGAGGCTGATTAAGGCGCACCTGGCGTCTTTTGACCAGTTTGCGCGGGTGGAATCGTAGTCGGGGGCGTTGCCTGTTGCGGTGCCGGCGGCGGGGACGGCAAATACAGCGGCCCTTTTTGTCCGCAAGCGGCAAGCGTGCCGACCAGGACGCAGGCGGCAATGCAGGCGCAGAAAGGCGGCAAATGCGGAAAGGGCTTCACGATTAGAATCAGGGTTTACGCTAATCGAGGGGAGTGTAGCATGACTGAATCGGAATTCCTGGTCTTGGCCGAAGGCACGCTGAACGCAATCGAGGCGGCGCTGGAGCGCGCCGCCAACGCTGATGACTTGGACGTCGAATGCAGCCGCTCCGGCAACGTCCTGGAAATCGAATTCGTGGACAACGGTTCGAAAATCATCGTCAACAGTCAGGCGCCGATGCAGGAGATCTGGGTGGCTGCCCGCTCCGGCGGCTTTCATTACCGGCGCGAGGGCGAGCGTTGGGTGAATACCCGCGATGGTTCCGAACTGTTCGCGGCCTTGTCCAGGATGGTAAGCGAGCAAGGCGGTGTCGGATTGGTCCTGAGCCAGAATCCATGAAAAAAGCCGGAACCCGTTGCAGCGGTGTTCCGGCTTTCGATGTGGAGCGAGGGCTTCAGAACAGTTCGTTCTTTATTTCATCCCTGCTCTTCTCGGGCTCGGCCTGCGGCTGATCGCCCATGCCGACGCTGGTGACGCCCGTGCCGGGCGGATTTTCCGCATAGTAATAGTCGCCTCCCACCTGCAATATCCCTTCGGGTACCGCTCGTTGCTCCACCGGCAAACTCTTCAAGGCGGTTTGCATGTAGTTGATCCAGATGGGCAATGCCAAGCCGCCGCCGGTTTCCCGATTGCCGAGATTCCTCGGCTGGTCATAACCCATCCACGCTACGCCGA
>JAEWBA010000287.1 GCA_023391395.1 Pseudomonadota bacterium | reverse complement strand
CGCCAGCATCGAGAACCAGGCCCAGGAATTGAAGCTCGCATCCATGGGCCGCCTGACTGCCAGCATTGCACACGAGGTGCGCAATCCCCTGGCAGCGATCGCCCACGCGAACTCGCTGCTTGGCGAGGACGAGCTTGATGCCGGTCAATCGCGCTTGCAGCGCATCGTCGCCGACAACGTGCAGCGGCTGGACCGGATGATCGAGGACATCCTCAAGCTATCCCGCAAGGCGCGTCCTGCCGACGAGCCTTTGGCGCTGGGCGCCTTCTTCAAGGAGGCACTGGAAGAGTTCCGGCACATTCATTCGGTAGCGCCGGGCGTGATCGAAGTGGCGGACATGACGCCTTACAGGGTGCGCTTCGATCCCCTCCATTTGCGCGAAGTGATTTTCAACCTGCTGTCGAATGCGTTGCGCTATGCCAGCGGCGCAGCGGGAAGCATCCGCATCTACGCCGTTGCCGGCGGTCCGGGCCGCCTGGAGTTGCATGTGCAGGACGATGGCCCACCGATGACGCCGGAAGTACGAGCGCACCTGTTCGAGCCCTTCTACACGACCTCCAGCAAGGGCACCGGCCTGGGACTCTATCTGGCGCGCGAGTTGTGCTTGAATAACGGCGCCAGACTCGACTATGAGTACCGGCTGGACGGCGCGGACGATTTCGGCAGGGCCGGCGGCAGGTTCGTGGTGACCGTCGCCGTGCCTGAGGACCTTTGATGTTTTGCCTGCTTGGGTATCATTGCTGACATGACTGCACCTTCTATCCTGATTGTCGACGACGAGGCGGACCTGCGCGAGCTGCTGGAGATCACCCTGCTCAAGATGGGACTGAATGTCGACAGCGCCGACAGTCTTGCGGCAGCGCGCAGCCGGCTCGAGCAAGGCGAGTACGCCATGGTGCTCACCGACATGCGCTTGCCCGACGGTCTGGGTATCGAGCTGGTACGCGAGGTCGCCAGCCAGCACAAGAACACGCCGATCGCCGTCATCACCGCCTATGGCAGCGCCGACAATGCGGTTGCCGCGCTGAAGGCGGGCGCCTTCGACTATCTTTCCAAACCGGTCGGCCTAGACCAGTTGCGCATGCTGGTTCAATCCGGCCTGCGCATCAATAAACCGCAAGCCGGAGCGGGCCAGAAGGAATCGGCGACACCGCCGCCTTCACGGCTGATCGGTCAGTCGCGTGCCATGCAGGACTTGCGCGCCCAGATCGTGCGACTGGCGTGCAGCATGGCGCCGGTGGCCATCACGGGCGAATCGGGCAGCGGCAAGGAGCTGGCGGCGCGCGATATTCATGCGCACAGCGCGCGCGCCGACAAGCCTTTCGTGGCCGTGAACTGCGGCGCCATTCCAGAGGCCCTGATGGAAGCGGAATTCTTCGGCTATCGCAAGGGCGCCTTCACCGGTGCGGTGGATGACCGCGACGGTTTTTTCCAGGCTGCAAACGGCGGCACCCTGATGCTGGACGAAGTTGCCGATCTGCCCTTGCCCATGCAGGTGAAGCTGCTGCGTGCCATCCAGGAGCGGCGGGTGCGCAAGGTCGGCGCCACGACCGAGGAGCCGGTCGACGTGCGCCTGATCAGCGCCACGCATCAGAACCTGGCCGAATGCGTCGAAAAGGGCAGATTCCGGCAAGACTTGTACTACCGCCTGAATGTGATCGAGTTGCGCCTGCCGCCGCTGCGCGAGCGGCTGGACGATATCGGTTTGCTGGCCGATACCATCCTCGAGCGCCTCTCGCCTCCCGGTGCCAGAGCCGTACTGACGCCGGCGGCCTTGGAAGCCCTGCGCAATTATTCTTTTCCCGGCAATGTGCGCGAACTGGAGAACATTCTCGAGCGAGCGCTGGCCTTTGCCAATGGCGGAGTGATAGAGATGGCCGATCTGGCGCTGAAGGCTTCCGCGCCGCCGCCAGCCGCTGTCGCCCCGCCGCCGGCCGAGCCGATAGTGGCCGAAGATGAAGAGCAGCCGGAAGTTTTCGACGTCGCGGAACCGTCGCCGGAACCGGAGGCCGTCGATGACGAGCAGGCTTTGCCGAGCAGCCTGCCGGAACATCTCGATGAAATCGAACGCCAGATTATCCTGCGTGCGTTGGCCAAGACGCGCTTCAATCGCACCCAGGCCGCCGAACTGCTCGGCATCAGCTTTCGCCAGCTGCGTTATCGGATGCAGCGGCTTTCCATCCAAGAGCCGCGCTCATGAGCCGCTTCCACATCGGCGCAGACGGCTGGAGCGAGGGTGTGGCGTGCGAGCCTTCGCCGAATTTCGATGCACGACCGGCTGACGCTACGATCGATTTGCTGGTGATCCACAACATCAGCCTGCCGCCGGAGCAGTTCGGCGGTGGCTTCATCGCGGACCTGTTCTGCAACCGCTTGGATTGCGACGCGCATCCCTATTTCGAGCGCTTGCGTGACCTGCGCGTATCGGCGCACTTTCTCATCCGGCGCGATGGCTCCACGCTGCAGTTCGTTTCCGCCAACGAACGCGCCTGGCATGCCGGCGCGTCCGCATTTGGCGCACGCGAGCGCTGCAATGATTTTTCCATCGGTATCGAATTGGAGGGAACGGACTTCGTTCCCTTCGAGGCAGCGCAGTACGGTGCACTCGCCGAACTGACACGCGCGCTGCGGAAGCGTTATTCCTTGACCGATGTGGCCGGCCACGAACACATTGCGCCCGGCCGCAAGACCGACCCCGGCCCGTTCTTTGATTGGATGCATTATCGCGCCTTGCTCGAACGCGACGATGGATCAGGTCTGAATGTTGCATTGCATTTCCCTGGGATAGCCTGAAAAGTCAATTGCAATGCAACAGAAACTTTGATGCCATCCCTATAAAAAGGTATTGCATCGTCATCATGGTGGCACTAGAATTAGTCTCAATCGCAATCCCAAGCACTAGATATAGGGGGTTGTGATTTTTTTTCGGGTTGTTCAAAACTCTTTCATTCTCGCGCTGCCGGACTGCGCGACGCCGATTGCTTGATCGGCGCGAGTCGGCGGCGTGACTCGAATCGGTGTGGATGCTCGCGCGGGCGAGCGTTTCAATCAATAACCATAAGCGGCTGCAAGGCCGCGGTTGACTTAGTCCAAGGAGGCCAGATGCACTCTACTCAAGAAGTTTCCGTTAAATCCCACAGCGAGTTCGGCCTGGCCTCCCCCCATGGTGCCGCACCCGCACAGTCGGTCAATCTGTCTGCCAATTTCGGCGATTACAAAATCATCCGCCGCAATGGTGCGGTGGTGGGCTTCGAACCGTCCAAGATTTCCATTGCCGTCACCAAGGCCTTCCTCGCGGTGAACGGCGGTCAGGGCGCCGCCTCGGCCCGCGTGCGCGAACTGGTCGAGCAATTGACGGCCAGCGTGGTGACGGCCCTGATCCGTCGCCAGCCGGCCGGTGGAACCTTCCATATTGAAGACGTGCAAGACCAGGTCGAGCTGGCCTTGATGCGTTCGGGCGAACACGATGTCGCGCGCGCTTACGTGCTGTATCGCGCCAAGCGCATGGAAGAGCGTGCGCAGCAGCAGGCGGCCAAGCCGGCCGATGCGCCGCAACTGCACGTTACCGAAAACGGCCAAAGCCGCCCGCTTGACATCGGCGAGGTGCGCCAGCTCATCAGCGCGGCCTGCATTGGCCTGGAAAAGCATGCAGATGCCGAAGCGATCCTGGCCGAGACGCTCAAGAACCTGTACGACGGCGTGCCGGTGGAGGAACTGTACAAGTCCGCGATCCTTGCGGCCCGTGCCCTGATGGAAAAGGACCCGGCCTACAGCAAGGTCACGGCGCGTCTCCTGATGCACACCATCCGCAAGGAAGTGTTCGGCCAGGAAGTGGCGCAGGCCGATGCCGGGCAACACTATATTGATTACTTCCCGAAGTTCATCAAGAAGGGTATCGATGCCGATCTGCTCGATGCCAAGCTGGCGCAGTTCGACCTGGCCAAGCTGGCCGACGCCCTGCAGCCGGAACGCGACCTGCAGTTCGGCTACCTCGGCCTGCAGACCCTGTACGACCGCTACTTCCTGCACATCCAGGGCACGCGCATCGAGATGCCGCAGGCCTTCTACATGCGCGTAGCAATGGGCCTGGCGCTGAACGAGATCGACCGCGAGGCGCGCGCCATCGAGTTCTATAACCTGCTGTCGTCCTTCGACTTCATGAGCTCGACGCCGACCTTGTTCAATTCCGGCACGCAGCGCTCGCAACTGTCGTCCTGCTACCTGACTACGGTGTCGGACGACCTCGAGGGCATCTACGAGGCAATCAAGGAAAACGCGCTCTTGGCCAAGTTTGCCGGCGGCCTCGGGAACGACTGGACTCCAGTGCGCGCGCTCGGCGCCCATATCAAGGGCACCAACGGCAAGTCGCAAGGCGTGGTGC
>JAEWBA010000248.1 GCA_023391395.1 Pseudomonadota bacterium | reverse complement strand
GTCGCGCTCCATGCCGTGGCGCGTCCCCAGCCAGGTCACTTCCCAGCCGCACGCGCGCATGGTCTGCGCAATCGCCAGGCCGGGGAAGATGTGTCCGCCGGTGCCGGCCGCCATGATCATCAGCCGTCTCATATGCGACCTCCGCGCATGAGCACGCGATTTTGGCTCCGGCCACTCGCCAATGCTCCTTTAACTTTGCTGCGCAAAGTTAGCCTGCACCGAAATCGCGTACTCATATGAAGGCTTTTCATATGCGCCCTCCCCGCATCAGTACGCGATTTTCATAATCGATGCGGAGCAGAATCGCCAGCCCGACGCAGTTCATCAGCACCCCCGAGCCGCCGTAGCTCATCAGCGGCAAGGTCAGGCCCTTGGTCGGCAAGAGCCCCAAGTTCACCCCCATGTTGATGAAGGCTTGCACGCCTATCCATATGCCTATGCCCTTGGCCGCCAGGCCCGCAAAGGTCTGGTCCATGGCGATCGCCTGCCGACCGATCTCGAAGGCGCGCTTGATGATCCAGTAGAACAGCGCCACCACCACCAGCACGCCGGCAAAGCCGAGTTCCTCGCCAATCACGGCTAGCAGAAAGTCGGTGTGCGCCTCCGGCAGGTAGTGCAGCTTTTCGACGCTGGCGCCGAGGCCGACCCCGAACAACTCGCCGCGGCCGAAGGCAATCAGGGAATGCGACAACTGGTACGCCTTGCCCAAAGCGTTTTCTTCCGACCACGGGTCGAGATAGGCAAAAATGCGCTCGCGCCGCCAGGGCGACAGCAGGATCACCATGCCGAAGATGCCGGCCAGGGTCGCACCGATGCTGCCGAACCAAATGCCGTTGACGCCGCCCAGGAACAGGATGCCCATGGCGATGCAGACGATCACGCCGAAAGCGCCAAGATCCGGCTCCAGCAGCAGCAGCAGGCCGACGAAACCGATGGCTACCGTCATCGGCATGAAGCCCTTGGTCAGCTTGTGCATGTATTCCTGCTTGCGCACGGTGTAATCGGCCGCGTACAAGACCACGAACAGCTTCATCAGCTCGGAGGGCTGCAGGTTGAAACCCTTGAACGATAGCCAGCGCTTGGCGCCGTTGACGCCCTTGCCCACGCCCGGCACCAGGACCAGCACCAACAGCAGCAGGGTCGCGACGAACAGATAGGGCGCCAGGCGTTGCCAGGTCTCGATACGCACGCGGAAGGCGAGCAGTCCCGCAAGCAAGGACACACCGATGAAGGTAGCCTGGCGGAACAAGAAATGCGAGTTTTTGTATGCCGCATACTTGGGCGAATCGGGCAGCGCTATCGAAGCCGAATACACCATCACCATGCCGAACAGCATGAGCAGCACAACCACCCACACCAGCGGCTGGTCGTACTCCATCATCTTGGAACGCTGAGCCTGGCCGGAAACGGGATTCCCGGCGGCCGGCGGCGCGGAGAAGAGCGGCAGGTTGAATCTCATGCGATCACCTCGCCCCGCGCCAGCGCGATCTCGCGTACAGCGTCAATGAACACCTGGGCGCGGTGCGCGTAGTTCCTGAACATGTCCAGGCTGGCACAGGCGGGCGACAGCAGGACCGTATCTCCCGGCCGCGCCAGTTCTGCGGCCTTTTCGACGGCTGCTTCCAGGGTGGCGCAATCGATCAGCTCGGCGCCGGATTGCTCCAGCGCAGCGCGAATCGCCGGTCCGTCCTTGCCGATCAAGAGCACGGTACGCACGTACTTTGCCACCGGCTCGGCCAGGGGCGCGAAGTCCTGCCCCTTGCCGTCGCCCCCGGCAATCAGCAACAGCCGCGCGTCCGCCATTTCGGTGCCCAGTCCGTTAAGCGCCGCCACGGTCGCGCCGACATTGGTGCCCTTGCTGTCGTCGACATAATCGACGCTCCCCACCGTCGCCACCAATTCGACCCGATGCGGCTCACCCTTGTATTCGCGCAAGCCGTGCAGCATCGGCGCCAGGGGCAATCCGATGGCGCGGCACAGGGCCAGCGCGGCCAGAGCATTGACGGCATTGTGGCGGCCGCGAATCTGCAAGGCATCGGCCGGCATCAGCTTGTTGATGAAGACCGGCAGTTCGACATGGTCTTTCTTGCGGCGTCGCTTCTCGCCGTCCTCGGCGGCGACCGCGACGGACAGCCATTGCATGCCGTTGTCATCGACCAGGCCGAGGCAATCCGGCTGCACGGGTTCGTCGACCCCGAAACTGATTATGGGAGCGGGCGATGAGGCCATCGCCATCACGCGTGCATCGTCACGGTTGAGCACGCGCACGGTATCGGCACCGAAGATGCGCGCCTTGTCGCCGGCATAGGCATCCATTTCGCCATGCCAGTCCAGATGATCCTGCGTGACATTGAGCACCGTCGCCGCATCCGCTTGCAGGCTGTAAGTGGTGTGCAGCTGGAAGCTGGACAGCTCCAGCACCCAGGCCTGCGGCAAGTCGTCCGCATCCAGTGCGGCACGCAGGGCGTCCAGCGCTGCCGGGCTGATATTTCCGGCGGCTTGCGTCTTCAGGCCGGCACGGCGGCACAGCAGCGTGGTGAGGTTGGTGACGGTGGTCTTGCCATTGGTGCCGGTAATTGCGATCAGCTTGGGAGCGTAGCCGCGCTCGCTGCGCAGGGCTGCCAGCGCCTGGGCGAACAGTTCGATTTCTCCCCACAGGGGGATATTCTTTTGTTCCGCCGCCGGGCCGATCTCGGCCAGTTCGCGCGCGGGCGCCAAGCCCGGACTGACGGCGACGAAATCGATGTCGTCCAGCAGCGCAGCCGTCAGCGGGCCGGCCACGAAGTCGGCCTGCGGCACGGCTGCCTGCAGGTCAGTCAGGCGTTCCGGTGTCTCGCGCGTATCGGCGACGCGCAGCCGCGCGCCGCAGCGCGCCAGCCACAATGCCATTGCCAAGCCCGATTCGCCGAGCCCGAGTACGAGAACCTGTTTGCCCTGGTAATTCATCAGCGCAGCTTCAAGGTAGACAATCCAAACAACACCAGCATCATGGTGATGATCCAGAACCGCACCACCACCTTGGTTTCCTTCCAGCCCTTCTGTTCGAAATGATGGTGCAGCGGCGCCATCAGCAGGATGCGCCGTCCGATGCCGTAGCGCTTCTTGGTGTACTTGAAGTAACCGACCTGCAGCATCACCGAGAGCGTTTCAACCACGAAGATGCCGCCCATGACGAACAACACGATCTCCTGGCGCACAATCACCGCGATCGTGCCGAGAGCGCCGCCAAGGGCAAGCGCGCCGACATCGCCCATGAACACCTGGGCCGGATGGGCGTTAAACCACAGGAAGGCCAAGCCCGCGCCAGCCATCGCGCCACAGAAGATGAGCAGCTCGCCCGCGCCGGGAATGTAGGGAATGAACAGGTACTTGGCGTACACCGCGCTGCCGGTCAGGTAGGCGATCAGGCCCAGCGCCGAGCCGACCATCACAGTGGGCATGATCGCCAGCCCGTCCAAGCCGTCAGTCAGGTTCACCGCGTTGCTGGTGCCGACGATGACGAAATAGGTCAGCGCGATGAAGCCCCATACACCCAGCGGATAGCTGATGGTCTTGAAGAAGGGCACAATAAGGTCGGCCTTGGGCGGCAGGTCGAGATTGAAGCCGGAACCCACCCAGTCCATGAACAATTCCCAGACCTCGGTATTGGTCGGCGCCGACACGGAAAATGCCAGGTAGAGTGCGGCGCCGATGCCGATCAGCGACTGCCAGAAGTATTTCTCCTTCGAGCGCATGCCGTTCGGATCCTTGTAGACCACCTTGCGATAGTCGTCCACCCAGCCGATGGCGCCGAAACCCAGCGTAACGATCATTACCGGCCAGATGAAGCGGTTGCTCCAGTCGGCCCACAGCACCACCGAGATGCCGATTGCGATCAGGATTAAGGCACCGCCCATGGTCGGCGTGCCCGACTTGATCAAATGCGTTTGCGGGCCGTCGGTGCGCACCGCCTGTCCGACCTTCATCCGGGTCAGCATGCGAATCACCGCCGGGCCGGCAATCAGGCCGATCGCCAGCGCCGTCAAGGTTGCGAATACAGCTCGGAAAGTGATGAAGTTGAAGACCCGCAGCGGCCCCAGCTCTTGTTGAAAATATTGTGCTAGCCAAAGCAGCATGTCAGTGGGTTTCCTGTCCTTGTGTTTCCTGATTGACGAGATGTCGGACCACGCGCTCCATCCTCATGAAGCGCGAGCCTTTCACCAACGCCGTGGTGTGCGCGCCGACCAGTGCCAGCGCGGCTTGATTGAGTGTGTCGATATCGTCGAAATGGCGGGCACCCGAGCCGAATGCCGCCGCCGCGTGGCGCGCAAGCTCGCCCAGAGTCAGCAAATGCTCGATCCCGCGTGCCGCCGCATAGGCGCCGACCTCTTCGTGGAATTTGGGACCTTCGCTCCCGACCTCGCCCATGTCACCCAGCACCAGCACGCGCGGCGCGGCCGCCTGGGCGAGCACGTCGATTGCGGCGCGCACCGAGTCGGGATTGGCGTTGTAGGTATCGTCGATCACTAGCGCGCCGCTGCTTGCGGTCTTGCGCTGCAGGCGCCCGCTGACCGGCGCGAAGGCTTGCAAGCCGCGCACAATCGCTTCGGTCGGAATGCCGATCGCCAGCGCGCAGGCGGTGGCGGCGAGCGCATTGCGCACGTTGTGCACGCCGGCGGCGGCGAGCCTCACTGAAAATTGCTGTTCCTTTGCGCGCACCACAAGCTCGCTGCCGAAGTCCATGGCGCGCCAATCGCAAGTGAGGTCCGCATCCGGCGTCAGGCCGAAACTCAGCACACGGCATCCCGCTTCCGTTGCATAGCCGCGCCACACATGCGCGTACGCATCGTCAGCAGGGAACACCGCCACGCCGTCGGCCGGCAAGGCCCGGATCACTGCGCCGTTTTCGATGGCGACCGCTTCCACGCTCTCCATGAATTCCTGATGTTCGCGCTGCGCATTGTTGACCAGGCCGACTGTGGGACGCGCAGTCCCTGCCAGGGTGGCGATCTCGCCGGGGTGATTCATGCCCATCTCGATCACGGCTGCCTTGCAGGCGGCGTGGAGCCGGAACAAGGTCAGCGGCACGCCGATCTCATTGTTCAGGTTGCCGCGAGTGGCAAGATAATGCTCCTCGCCATAAGCTGCCGCGAGGATGGCAGCGATCATTTCCTTTACCGTGGTCTTGCCGTTGCTGCCGGTGACGCCGATCAGCGGGATAGCGAATTGTGCGCACCAGCCGCGCGCAATTTCTCGCAGGGCGATGCGCGTATCGGGCACGATCAGCGCCGGCGCCGTGCATCCTTCCGGCAGGCGCTCGGCCACCAGCGCGGCCGCTCCCTTGGCGAGCACTTCATCCAGGAAGTCGTGCGCATCGAAGCGCTCACCGCGCAGGGCGACGAACAAGTCGCCCGCAGCGACATTGCGGCTATCGGTCGATATCCCGGCAAAGCCGGCGTCCGCCGTCATCGCGGCATTCGAAATCCATGGCTGGATACCAGCCAAAGACGACTTCATTACATCATCCCCTTCATGGTTGCGCGCGCGGCCAGTGCCAGCGCGGCATGATCGGCATCCAGGAAGGGCAGCTTCTTGCCCTTGATTTCCTGATAGTTTTCATGTCCCTTGCCCGCCAGGAGGACCACGTCCTGTTTGCCGGCGTGGCGCACGGCCCACAGAATCGCAGCGGCACGGTCCTCGATCACCTGCGGTGGCGCGCTGGCCAAACGGCAGGCATCCATGCCGGAGACGATCTGGGCGAGAATCGCGCCCGGCTCTTCGTTGCGCGGGTTGTCGCTGGTGACGATCACGTGGTCCGCCAGCTCGGAAACCGCTCCCATCTGCGGCCGCTTGCCCGGATCACGGTCGCCGCCGCAGCCGAACAGGCACCACAGCTTGCCGCCGCGCTGCTGCGCCACCTGGCGCAGCGCCATCAGCGCCTGCTGCAATGCATCCGGCGTGTGGGCATAGTCGATCACCACCAGCGGCGCCTGCTCGCCTCCCATTTGCTCCATGCGTCCCGGCACCGGCTTCAAGGCTTCGACTGCGTCGATGGCCGCCTTGAATGCGACACCCTTCGCCAGCAGTGCGCCCAGCACGCCAAGCACATTGCTGACGTTGAACAGGCCCACCAATTGCGTCTTCACCTGCGCCACGCCATCCGGCGACTCAAGATAAAACGCGGTGCCGCCGTGACTGCAGCGGATGTCGCCGGCGACGAGGCAGCGCAGGCCCTCCACCGTGCGCCCGGCCACGCTGTAACCGATGAGAGACAGCCGCGGTTGCGAGGCCATGAGCCGGCCGACCAGGCGCCGCCCCATTTCATCGTCAAGATTGATCACCGCATGGCGCAGGCCAGGCCAATGGAACAGTACGGTCTTGGCCGCTTCGTAGGCCGCCATGTCGGCGTGGTAATCGAGGTGGTCGCGCGTGAAATTGGTAAATACGGCGGTGTCGATATGCATGCCGTTCATGCGCCCCTGGTCGAGACCGATCGAGGAGGCTTCCATGGCCAGCGCCGTGGCGCCGGCGCGGCGCAGCTCGGCCAGCCCACGCTGCAGCGTGACAGCGTCCGGCGTGGTATAGCCGGTCGCGGATAGGCCCTCATGAGCGCCGCGCCGGAACAGCCCGACACCGAGGGTGCCGATGACTGCGG
>JAEWBA010000004.1 GCA_023391395.1 Pseudomonadota bacterium | reverse complement strand
TCCTGCGCCAGGCAGGCATCAAGGACGAGAGCTGGCTCTCCTACGTGTTATTGCACCACGAGAACGAAGATGGCAGCGGCTATCCTTTCGGTCGCAGCGGCACCGACATCCCGGCCAACGTGAAACTGATTTCCCTGGCCGACCGTTATTGCGCCCGCATTTCCGCGCGCGCCTATCGCAAGTCGCTGCTGCCCAACGCCGCCTTGCGCGACATTCTGCTGGCGGGCGGCGACCGGATCGATCCGGCATTGACAGCATTGCTGGTGCGCGAACTGGGCACTTATCCGTGCGGTACTTTCGTGCGCTTGCAGAACGGCGAAATCGGCGTAGTCAGCGCCAAGGGCGCCAGTACCACCGCGCCCTTCGTGCACGCGTTGGTCGGCCCCCGCGGCGCACCGCTGGCCTTTGCCATCAAACGCGACACCTCCAAGGATCTGCACGCCATCCGTGAAGTCCTCCATGAAGACCAGGCCGGCATCCGCGTCACCATGGAACAGATTTGGGGCAAGGAAGCCAGTCCCTGAATCGTTCGTCGCGCCCGCTCTCTCCACCACTTCCTTCCCGCTCCTCCCATTCCCGCATAGTTTTTTTTCTGGCACAGGAACTAACGCCTTGTGCATGAACCCAATGTTGCGTCGTGCTCGCCGCGAGCACGCGCGCATATTTGCTGAGGGAAAAATTTTTGTTGGACATCAGGCAGTGGCTATCGGACTTTCGTCCATCCTGGCCCTACGCAAGCACCCTCTTCTTTCCTCTCCCGGCTTCTTCATCCGGACCGCTTGCATGCATCTTGCTAAACGCGGGTAACAGGCACGTCGCTTGTACGCCTCAAGGAACGCCGCGCCTTCCTTGATGGGCCTCAGGCTTCGCGATTTGCCAGGCAACCTATACTGAATCAGGCGCGCGAGAAACGTAATTTTATTTCGGGTGTCCATCGGATACACCGACGTTCACGGGGAGCATGTGTGATGACGAACCAAGCTGATCTCAGCCATACCGAACGGCAACAGGACTTCATGCAAAGCATGGTGGCCTTCACGAAGAACCACCGCGCCGTCTACTGGTCGGGAACGCTATCGCGCTTCCTGGAAGAGATATTGCCCACCGATCCCAAGGGCGCCGCCCGGAGTTCGCATCAATATATGTGGGACATGATCCGCTGGATGGGCAAGGAAGACGAGAACGGCAATTTCCACTGCAAGCTGTTCGACCAGGAGCTGTTCGGCATCGACGAAGCGATCGGCCGCGTCGTCGACTATTTCAAGGCCGCCGCGGCCGGTTCCGAAGTCGGGCGTCGCCTGCTTCTGCTGTTGGGGCCGCCGTCGGGCGGTAAGTCGACCCTGGTGATCCTGCTGAAGCGGGGGCTGGAAGAATACAGCTTCACCGATGCGGGCGCGCTGTACGCAATCCAGGGCTGCCCGGTACACGAATCGCCGCTGCACCTGGTGCCGCATTCGCTGCGACCGACCTTCCGCGAGACCTATGGCGTCGAGATCATCGGCGAAGTCTGCCCGTTCTGCCGCAGCCGCCTCGAGACCGAATTCAGCGGCGACTTCCTACGCATGCCGGTGGAACGCATCTTCATTTCCGAAGCCGGACGGGTGGGTATCGGTACCTATGCGCCGCATGATCCGACCACGGCTGATCTGGCCGACCTGGTGGGTTCGGTCGACCTCTCCAAGGTCGCCGAATACGGCGACGAAGGCGATCCGCGCGCCTGGTCCTGGTCGGGAGCGGTGTATGCGGCCAGCCGCGGCATGCTGGAGATGATCGAAATCCTGAAGGTCAAGCGCGAATTCCTGTACCTGCTGCTGACCCTGACCCAGGAAAAGAACGTCAAAGTGTCGCGCTTCCCGCTGATCTACCTGGACGAGACCATCCTGGCGCATACCAACCTTGCCGAGTTCCGCCGCTTCCTGCAGGAGAGCGAGAACGAGGCCCTGCTGGACCGCATGGTCATCATCCAGGTGCCTTATACGCTGAATTACAAAGACGAGGCGCGAATTTACAAGAAACTGATTTCCTCCGCCGCCCCGGCGTTCCGCGAGGTGCACCTCGATCCGCACGTGCTGCACGCGGCGTCGGTGTTCGCCATCCTGACCCGCCTGCACGAGGGCGAGGAAAAGGACCTGGAACTGGCGAAGAAGGTGCGCCTGTACGCGAACGAGGAAGTCGAGGGCTTCGCGCATGCCGATGTCGAGCGGATGAAGCAAAAGACGCCGGACGAAGGTTTGGCCGGCATCTCGCCGCGCTTCGTCATCAATGCCTTGTCGAACGCCATCATCCAGTCCAATGTCAAAAGTCTGACGACCATGGATGTTCTGCTGGCGATCAAAGATGCGATCGAAAACGACGCCCGTATCGACCCCAAGAGAAAGCGCAAGTGGGTCGATTACCTGGTATTGGCGCGCAAGGACTTCTACAACCGCTGGGTCAAGGAAGACGTGCACAAGGCGCTGTTCGTCTCCTTCGAACAGGAGGCCCAGGACCTGCTGGACAAGTACCTGGACGAAGTCGAAGCCATGCTCGACAACCGGCAGATCAACGATCCGATCACCAACGAGGAGCGCAAGCCGGACGAGCGCTTCCTGCGCGCGGTGGAAGAAAAGATCCACATCTCGGAATCGGGCAAGCAGTCCTTCCGCCAGGAGGTGGTGCGCAAGGCGATGGGCGCCTACAAGCGCGGCGAGAAGTTCACGCTAGATAGCCACGCGCAATTGCACAACGCGGTGCAGCAGTACCTGTTCGAACAGCGCCGCGATGTGCTGCGCCTGGTCAGCTCGACCACCCGGCCGGACGAGGAAGTGCGGCAAAAGATCTCGGTGGTGGAAAAGCGCCTGGTGGACGAATACGGCTACGACAGCCACAGCGCCCGCGAAGCGCTGAATTACGTGACCACGCTGATGGCGCAGGAATGACGCTGCGCCGTCGAGTGCGGCCGGCATATGAAGGCTAGATATGGTTGACTATGTAACGATTGCCGCGCAGACGCCCTGGTACGACCTGTTCTCCCGGGGCGCACGCGACTGGCTGCGCCATAACGAGAAGGTACGCGAGGCGGTGCAGCAGAACCTGCCGGATCTGGTTTCCGGGCCGGATGTCATCACCGGTTCGCAGGATCGCACGGTGCAGGTGCCGGTGCACCTGCTCGAGCATGCGCGCTTCCGCTTGGCCGATTCCCACTCCCAGCCTCAGGTAAGTGCGGGCCAGGGAAAGGGCAAGCCGGGAGATGTGTTGCGCCAGGCCCAGCCCGATTTCGGGGACGAGGAAGGCGAAGGCGGCAACAACGAAGGCGAAGTGAGGTTGCTGCTGGAATTCAAGGTCGACGACATCATCGACTGGCTGTGGGAAGAGCTGCAATTGCCCGACCTGCAGCCGCGCCGCACCGCCACCGTGGAAGACGAGGAAATGGTGCGCGAGGGCTGGGACAAGCATGGCGCGCGTGCCCGCCTGGACCGGCGCCGCACGGTGAAGGAAGCCGTGAAGCGGCGCGCCATCCAGGAAAACCCGGTGCCCTTCACCAACGAAGACCTGCGCTTCCGCCAATTGGTGCAAAGGCGCAAGCCGGCCACCAACGCGGTCGTGATCTTCGCCCTCGATGTGTCCGCCAGCATGACCGAAGCGGAAAGAAAGCTTGCGAAAAGCTTCTTCTTCTTCGTGCTCCAGGGCATACGGCGCAAATACGCCAAGGTGGAGACGCGCTTCATCGCGCACACCACCCAGGCCTGGGAATTTTCGGAAAACGAGTTCTTCAACGTATCCGGCACCGGCGGTACCGGCGCTTCCACCGCCTTCAAGCTGGCGCTGGAAATTGTCGAGAGCGAGTACGACCCGGTCAAGTACAACAGCTATCTGTTCTATGCATCGGACGGCGAGAACTTCACCGAAGACCGGCCGGCCGCGCTGGAAAGCCTGTCGCGGCTGGGTACCTTGCTCAATTACATCGGTTATGTCGAAACCGTTCCCGGTTCGCCACGCACCAGCGAAACCGAAATGAAGATGCTATGCGCCGAACTGGAACAAGCCGGTGCCCCAATCGGCAGCAGCGTGCTGAGCCGCCACGAAGACGTATGGAAAGCGATCCGCAAGTTCTTCATCCAGCAGCAGGACCAGGAATAAGCGCATCGACTCCGAGGAATATCCCATGTGCACTGCCACTTCCGTCGAAACCTTGAAGGAATATGCGAGCCGCATCGAGCAGCTCGCGCGCGACCAGGGACTGGACTACTATCCGGTCGACTTCGAATTGGTGCCTGACAACTTCATGATGGAAATCGCCGTGTACGGCTTGCCGGTACGCATGCCGCACTGGTCCTTTGGTGTGCGCTACATCCACCAGTTGATTCGCCAAGGCATGGGCCATTCGCGCATTTTCGAGGTGATGTTTCCCGGCGATCCTTGCCACGCCTACCTGGTCAAGAACAACACTCTCCCGGAAAACACTCTGGTCACCGCCCACGTGCTGGGCCATGCCGACTTCGCCAAGAACAATCATTTGTTCGCCCAATTCATGAAGATGGCCGGTGGGCATATCCTGGAGGAAGCCGCGGCGCGGGCTCATCGCATAGAAACCGCCATCAACGAGCATGGC
>JAEWBA010000419.1 GCA_023391395.1 Pseudomonadota bacterium | reverse complement strand
CGGTTACGAATGCTCGCGCAAACCCAGCCATCATCCCGGCGTTCTGACGCTCCTGCCGGAGCAATTCACCTGGCGCGATGTGCAACCTGTCGGACGGCTCGACCACGATACCACCGGCCTGCTGTTGCTATCCGACGACGGTGCTTTCATCCATTCCCAGACCTCGCCGCGCCGCCATGTGCCGAAGTTTTATGTGGCTACCACCGATACCCCGGTCGACGACAAGCTTGTGGCGCAACTGCTGACCGGGGTACAGCTGCACGACGAGCCGGCGCCGCTGGCTGCCTTGTCCTGCCGCCAGCTCGACGCGCAACGCCTGGAAATCGTTCTCGAGCAGGGCAAGTACCACCAGGTCAAGCGCATGCTTGCAGCAGCCGGAAACCATTGCCGCGCACTGCACCGCAGCGCCATAGGGGGATTGGTTCTGGAGGCCATGGAGCTGGAAGAAGGCGAGTGGTGTTACCTCGAGGATGAGCATTTGCGCCTGCTGACACCGTCCGGTGCGTGAGCCTTCGCATGAATATGGGAACAATTGCTCCGTGAGCGTGAGGGATGCGATATGATTTGCCGATCAGTAAGACGTCCGCGCGAACACGCCGCTTGAGCTCATGCCAGAAACGGAATACAAACGCGTTTTTCAGTTGGCCAGGGACCGCGCCCTGTTCGGGTTTTCCGGCCTTTCCCAGCGCATGCTGAAGGATGCCGACGAAAGTCTCATGCAGGCGCTCTCCGAGGCGCGCTCGATGCTGGACCAGAAGGCGCTGAAGAGCGCCCGGACGATGCTGCAACAGGATGGCAATCTACTCCTCAAGCGCCTCGATGCGCAGTTCCAGGCGCAGCTCGAGCGTGCCGTGCGCACCATGTACACCGACCTGCGGCCCGATATCACCAAGCTGTCCGCGGACGACCTTTCGCTCATCGACGATGAGGTCGTCAGCCGCCAGATCGAGGTCGACCGCCTGCTGCGGCGCATGCGGGACGCCAATGAAGAAATCATCGGACGCCTCAACGTGATCGTCGCCCAGTTGCACGGCGATCGCAGCGCCCGCGAGCGCGAAAATCCCTTCCGTCCCTATCTGATTGCGCGCACACTGTACGAGGTGCTCAAGGAAAGCTCGACCGAGGAAGCCACCGCCGAACTGCTCTTCGAGCATTTGTCGAATGCGCTCATCAAGCATCTGCCCGGCTATTACACGGGCATCGTCTCCGCATTCGAATCCGGCGGCATCCAGGCGCAATACACCCTGCAACGCTCGCGCCTGGTGGCGGGCCAGCGCTATTTCGGCGCGCTGCCTCTGGGCCCGGAAGCAGCGCCGGAACACCTCAGCGCCCGCGCCCTGGCCGGCATGCAGAGCATGATGGCGCGGCTGGTCGACGCACCTCAGACGGCGTCCCTGTCGGATTCCTCGCAAACCGCTTCTTCCGAGCAGCCTCCCAGCCTGCAGGATTTCCTGGTCAAGGTGCTGGGCGCCGGCCAAGGGCAGGGGACCGGGGCGGGCGGAACCGGGCCCGGGCGGCCTTTCGGCACCTCGCCCGGCACGGCGGGCGAGGCGGCTGCTGATGCGCATCCGCTGATTGCGCGGCTGAACCAGGTCCAGTCCCGCGTGGCCGCAGCGTCCAAGGCAGATGCGCCGGTAGCGGTGCCCCAGCCCTTCGGGCTGGCCGAGCAGCTCGATACGCAGCAGGCCAGCCCGCTGGAACGCATCGTCATCGATGTCGTCGCCATGCTGTTCGACTTTTTGCTGGGCGACGAAAAAATTCCGGATTCCCTGCGCCGCCAATTGGGCCGCCTGCAGGCGCCCTTTCTCAAGGCGGCTTTGCTGGATGCCCAGCTTCTGCAGGACGGACGCCATCCTGCCCGCCAGTTGCTGAACCGTCTCTGCGGCGTGGCCGCGGGCTGCGACGCCACCAACAGCTTCGGTGCGGCCGTTCTGGAACAGACGAGGCAAACGGTGCAGTATGTGCTGGAGCGCTTCGAGCACGATACCCGGGCTTTCCGCGACGCGCTCGACGAGTTCGAGCGTGGAATGGCGAGCCATTTGCGGCGCGCCGAAGACGGCACGCTGCGCGCTGCCGAGGCGCTCGATCGGACGGAGCAGGCAGGCATGCTACTGGCGGCCACCAAGAGCGCCCTGACCGATCTGCTCGCGCCGCTGAAAACCGATGCGCGCCTGGTCGCGTTCATCACCAACACGTGGTCGCGCGTGCTGGTGCGCGCCTGGATGGATGATGGCAAGCCAGGCAAGGCCGGCGTAGTCGGCTTTCAGCAGTTTCGCGAGCTGTTGCCGGAACTGGTCTGGAGCGTGCAGGAAAAGCAGAGTCCGCAGGAGCGCAGCGCCCTGATGCGCCTGCTGCCCGAGCTGGTCAAGCGGCTGCGCGCCGGTCTGGCGCTGATCCGCCTGCCCGAAAACGAAGCCAGGCAGGCCCTGGACCACCTGGTCGAGCTGCATACCCAGGTATTGCGCCCCGGGACGGCGAAGCGGCCGCAGGACTTGTCCAGCCTGGAGGATTTGCGCGGCCGCTTCTCGCTGCTGAGCATGGATGGGGCCGCCGCGCCATGGATGCATGGCGCGAAGCTCAATGTCGCCGAAGCAGCGGTGGCTTCTGCACTGGAGGAAGCCGGGACCAAGGCCAGCCTGCATCTGGAGGGCGACCCCATGCTCATGGAGGAAGGCGAGCAATTCCTGGCCGAGCTGCTTCCCGGGAGTTGCATGAAGCTACCGGGCACGGATGTTGGCGGGGCGACCCTGGTGCGCCTGCATGCGATCACGCCGCAGCGTTCCCTCTATCTGTTCAAGCACGAAAAAACCGGCGCATTGTCGGTCTATGCACCGGCGGCTTTACTGGCTGCGCTCATGGAAGGCAGCCTGCGTCCGGTCGAATATGCGCCGCTGTTCGAGCGAGCGGTGGAGTCCATGCTGGCCGGAGCCGAGGCGGTACAGGCTGGCGCCGCCCAGGACGCCTGAGGACACCGGCCGGCTTCAAAGCATGGCGGTCGCCATCGGGCGGTTGGCGCTGCGCGCTACCTCGGTGTCGGTCAAGCCGATCAGCCCGACGCTGATGTCATCCTTGAACAGCGCGATGCCGCGATCCAGGGCAGCCTGCAAGGGCACGCCTTGCTCCAGCCATTGATAGACGGTTCTGGCCAACGTCTCGCGCACGATGTATTCGCCGATGCCGGTCGCCGCGATGGCACCCAGGCTCCCCGCATAGAATCCGCATCCGACAATGGGCGTGTCGCCGACCCGGCCCAGGAGCGCGGGCGTGCAACCGCCGGTGGAGGTCGCGACGGCGAAGTTTCCGCGCCCATCCCGCGCCACGGCGCCGACGGTCCCGCTGCCATGGCGCTTGAGCGCTTCTTCCCATGAGATCTCGTAGTTCCAGTGGAGCTTGAAGGGCGCCAGCGCATCCTTGTCGGACCGCACCGCCATGCCGGCCATCATGTCGCTGAAATGCGCCCGGGCATCCGCGCTCGGCGCATAGTGTTCGGCGAAGCCGCAAGTGCGGGCAAAGCGCTCGGCACCGTCGCCGGCCAGCATCCAGTGCGGCGTGTCGCTGACCGCCCGCGCTACGAGAACGGGATTTCGCACGCGCTGCACGCAGGCGACCGCGCCGAGCGTCCCATTGCTGTGCATGACGGCGGCATCCATCTCTATGCTTGTGCCGTCGAGGCAGAACACCGAGCCGCTGCCGGCATTGAAGCGGCCGTCATCTTCCATCGCCACCACGCTGCGTACCGCTGCGTCCAGGGGATTCGCGGTATCCCCAAGGACCGTGAGGCCGATGCGCGCCGCATTCTCGCAAGCCTCGCGCAACTCGGGCCCGGAACCCGCGCCGCCGTGGACCACGATTGCCGCTGATCCAGTTTCCATTGAAGCCTCTCCAGTAGGCGTTCCGACGTTGGAAATGGAAGCGCAGCCAAAGTTCTAGCGGCTTGGTTTTGCCTCGACCAGGAAACATGCCGCACTCGGCATGACGGCAAATGTACCTTCCGGCATCGACTTTCCTATCGTAAACCCCTGCCGGAGAAAATCCAAAAAGATGTCGAACCGACAGCGCGGACGCAGTCTAATCCCTTACTTCCGCTGGCCTTTTGCCACTTTGGCAAAGCCAAGCGGCCCCAATCTTTCCAAAGAAGGAGATGGTATGAAGAAACTTACATTGGCAGTGCTCGTTTCCTGCATCGGTGCCGCGGGAGCGGGCTTCGCGCAGAGTACCGGCACGCAAGGCAGTTCCTCCACACCCTACGGCTCTGCCGGTGCCTCGGGCACCTCAGGTAGTTCGGGCACCTACGGCTCGCCTGGCATGTCGGGCAGTTCAGGCACTGCCGGCGCTTATGGCACATCCGGCAGTTCCGGCACATCGGGCACTACAGGCGCGTCCGGCAGCTCCGGGATGTCCGGTACGACCGGCGCAACGGGTAGTGCGGGCACGCCGGGCGGTATGGGTTCTTCCGGCGCGTCGGGCGGATATGGCGCATCGGGAAGTTCCGGCACCGCAGGAACATCCGGCACATATGGCAGTTCCGGCGGTCCGGGTACTTCAGGCACGTATGGCTCGCCCGGCACTTCCGGTTCCGCCGGCGCGCTCGGTACGCCGGGCAGCAGCGGTAGCGACACCTCCGGTGCAGGGGCCAGTAGCGGCACCACCGGCGCTGCCGGATCGACAGCACCCTCCGGCGCCATGGGCGGTGTCGGCGGCACCACCAGCGGCAGCAGCGGCATGTCGGGAACGACCGGTTCGAGCGGCTCCTCCGATATGTCGACCGGCACCGGTTCGGGCAGCAGCGGGATGGGAAGCAGCGGCTCCGGAAGCGCCGGCAGCAGCACTAGCGGCGCAAGCGGCGCGACCGGGACCGGTACCACCGGCAGCATGGGCGGGACGACGGGCTCCAGTACCGGCGGTGTTGGCGCGGCTTCGCCGACCACGCCTTATCCGAGCACGGCGCCTTACCCAGGTACGAGCAGCACCCCAGGTACGGGTAGCACGAGCGGAACCGGCGGCACCGGATCCTCGGCTACGACTCCGGGAAGCAGTTCCGATTCGCGCTCGGTCCTGGACCCGAGCCGCAACAGCAGCGCGCCGATCGGCACTAGCGGCGATACCGGCGACAACCGGCGCGGCAGCACGGGCAGCGGATCCGGCAGCCGTTGATCCGGCGGGCGGCGGCACGCAAACGGCGTGCCGCCGTCGCATCGCATGAGGCAGCTCATGATGCTCCCCGCGGACTTGTGGTGAAATCATCCGCTATCGAATGGAAGAGATCACCAAGAGGAAACGATGCAAACCCTGGATTGCATGGTGGGGAACTGGGAAGCGCATGCGCGCATCGACCAGGTCGAGGGCGACAAGCTGATGGCCGTGATTTCGGTCAGGGACGGGCGCGGCCTTATCCCCGGCGAGTCCCGTCATACGGTCGTGTTCGGACACGGCCCCGGCAATGACTCGCTGGAGGAAACCCGGGCTGTGATCCGTCGCTTGCTGGCCGAGCGTTACGGCGTCGAGGCAGACCCCCAGGCTTGAGCGCTTTCTTTTCAGTTTTTGGCGCGGGGCTTGCGCAGCCTCGCGCCTTTCCGGCTTTACCGTTCAGGCTGTCGCCGTCTTGTTGGCGGGCTTGATGGTCCAGAAGTACAAGGTCTTGTTGCCTATCCTCTCGACCTTTTCCGGCGGCCATTCGGGCCCCATGTCGAAGTCGTGCGAGACCACACGGGTGCCGACCTTCAATTGCTTCCACAGGCGCGGCCGCAGCGCCACATTGACGTCGGGCAGGAGATAAAGCGTCACCACCGTGGCTTCGGAAAAATCGGCGGTGAACAAGTCGCCCACCTTGAACGTCACCTTGTCTTCGACCCCCGCTTGCTTGGCATTGGCCTTGGCCTCGGCAATGCGCTCGGGATTGATATCGATGCCCACCCCGCGCGCGCCGCGTTCCTTGGCCGCCGTGATGACGATGCGGCCGTCGCCGCAGCCCAGGTCGTACAGCACATCGTTCTTGCCCACCTTGGCCATGTCCAGCATGCGCTCCACCACCGGTTGGGGTGTCGGCACATAGGGCACGTCCGGCTTGCGTTCAGGCTGGGCCTGGGCCCGGCTGTCGAAGGAAAGCAGGGGAAAGGCTGCGGCGGCAGCCGCGCAGCTGGCAAGCATGGTGTTGAAGCTGCGGCGTGTATGCATTTTCTTCATGGGCGGCTCCTTAGCGGATTGCGACGGACGGATCGTTGAGGATCGGAAGAGGAACTGCGAACCACAAGCAGCAGGAGGGCGCCTGCCGCAAGCACGGCGACGCCGATCCAGGCGGCGTTCCAGCCGGCCAGCGACTGGCTTTGCACATAGGACAGGCTGGACCACAGCATCCAGGCGCAGGTGGCGCAGAACAAGAGCGGCAGCACGGGGAACAGGGGCACCTTGAATGGGCGTGGCGTCGCCGGTTCGCGTCTGCGCAGGATGAAGAGGGAAATGCCGGTCAGCAGGAAGAACAGCCAGAAAACCGGGGCCGTGAATTCGACCATGGACTTGAAGCCGCTGCCGTTCCAGGCGCCGACG
>JAEWBA010000361.1 GCA_023391395.1 Pseudomonadota bacterium | reverse complement strand
TGGGTATTGTGGCTGTTACATTTGCCGCATCCGGTATGCGTTCGATCTCGGAAGTGCGAAGCGCGGCGGGGCAGGAGAGTTAAGATTAGTCGACGCTAGACAGTGACTGTGATTTAATCGCGGCACGAGGCCCGGCGGGCTTCGGGTTGAATAACTCAAACAAGGGAGCCGCACATGACGTTTGTCGATTCGATCAAGACCTGCTTTTCCAAGTACGCCGACTTCAACGGACGCGCTGGATTGTCCGAGTTCTGGTGGTTCATGTTGTTCTGTTTTGTGGCCGGCCTGCTGTTGGCCAGCGTGAGCAGCATGTTGCAGTTGTTGTTCTCGCTCGGCACCCTGTTGCCTTCCCTTGCTGTCGGCGCGCGCCGTCTGCACGACACTGACCGCAGCGGCTGGTGGCAATTGCTGTGGCTAATTCCCATCATCGGCTGGATCATCATGATCGTCTTCCTGGTGCAGAGCGCCAAGGAGCCGAACCGCTTCGGTGCCACCGCTGGCGCCGGCAGCGAGGTCGTGACCGACGCCTGAACCGGCACGCTCGAAAATGGCCGGACGCTTGTGCGGACCGGCCATTTTTTTTGCCCTGCTGAGTGTTTATGTGTTGCTCAGGCGCCGCAGCACTTCCACCGTCTGCGTGTCGGCCGGGAAAAAGGTTTCCAGTGCCAGCTCGGCCAGGGTCACGTCGACCGGCGTGCCGAATACCGTGGTGGTGCTGATGAAGGAAAGCCTGCCGTGCTCGGTATGCAATTGCATCGGCACCGCCACGCCGCCGAGATCCTCCTCCCCTCGTGACACCGCTACGCCGGCCGGCACCGGCAAGGCCATCAGTTCGTTCAGCAGATCCGCCAGGGCCGGATCGGTGCTTGCCTCGATCTGGCGCCGCAGGCGCTCGAACAGGTGATTGCGCCATTGCGCGTAGTTGGCGATGCGCGGCGCCAGCCCATCCGGATGCAGGCTCAGGCGCAGCACATTGCAGGGTGAGGCGAGCAATTCGGGCGCGATGCCGGCGAGCAGCGGCGGCACGGCCTTGTTGTAAGCCACCAGGGTCCAGTGGCGATCGACTGCCAGCGCGGGATAGGGCTCATGGCCGGCGAGGACCAGGTCCATGGCCTTGCGCGCCGCCTGCAGGGCCGGATCGTCCAGGCGGCGCTCCGGATACACGGGCGCGTAGCCGGCGGCGACCAGGAGCGCATTGCGCTCGCGCAGCGGCATGTCCAGACGCTCGGCCAGGCGCAGCACCATGGCACGGCTGGGCAGGGCGCGGCCGGTTTCCATGAAGCTCAGGTGGCGCGTCGAAATCTCGGCTTCGCAGGCCAGTTCGAGCTGGCTCATGCGGCGGCGCTGGCGCCATTCGCGCAGGTAATCCCCTACGGGTCGGGTGACGTTCATCATGCGGCGATGATAGCGCAGCCCGCAAGCCCGCCCCATTACTCCCCAGGTAATCGACGCGCCGCCATGCCCTGCGGATGATGGATACAGCCTCGCCATGCGAAGGCGAACGCTTCCCTTCACCGCAACAGGCCGATGGGCCGAAAGGAGTTTTGCCATGTCCATGCTCGATCATCCCCAATTCCTGCGCCGTGTACTCTTGGCCGATGCCGCTGCCAGCGGCGCGACCGGCCTGCTGATGCTGCTCGGGACAGACGCACTTGCTTCCATGCTGGCCTTGCCTGCCGGTTTGCTGTTTTATGCCGGCGCGGCCCTGGTGCCGTTTGCCGCCCTGGTGGCCTGGCTCGGCTTGCGCGAATCGCCGCCGCGGCTAGCGGTATGGGCCATCATCGCCTGCAATCTCCTCTGGGCGGCGGAGAGTATCCTGATGCTGTTCGGCAGTATCGAGCCGAATCGGCTCGGGCAAGTCTTCGTGCTAGGCCAGGCGCTCGTGGTGGCGCTATTTGCCGAGCTTGAATACTTCGGTTTGCGCAGACAGGGTGCGCTTGCCGCTTGAGCAAGCGGTATCCCTGCGCCTCAGTCTTTTCCTTCCTCCCCTGTCCAGACCGGCGTCGCGCGCCCGATAATTGGCCGCGCGACGCCGCGCGTCACACCCTCAACCGCGCCTGGCATTTCTGCCACGCGCCTCAACCGGAAAAATCACACATGGATCAGCAATTCAAGGATGGCTTGCGCATGCGCAAGCAGGTGATGGGCGAGGATTTTGTCGAAAAGGCATTTGCCAATGCCGATGACTTCACCATGCCCCTGCAGGAATTCGTCACGCGCAATGCCTGGGGCACGGTCTGGTGCCGCGAGGGGCTGGAGCTGAAGACGCGCAGCCTGATCACGCTGGCCATGCTGACAGCGCTGGGGCGTTCCCAGGAATTGAAGGGCCACCTGCGCGGCGCCATCAACAATGGCGCAACCAAGGAGGAAATCCGCGAGGTGCTGCTGCACGCGGCAGTCTATTGCGGTGCGCCGCTGGCCGTCGATGCTTTCCGCACGGCGCAGGAAGTGTTCGCGCAAGCTCCGGAGAAATAGGCAACACGCCGGGAAGGATAGGCATGTTCGACAAGCCGATCGTAATGATCGATTTCGAAACCACCGGCATGAGTCCGGCCAACGGCGACCGCATCACCGAGGTGGCGGCGCTGCGCATTGCCGAAGGACGCGTGGTGGAGCGCTTCGTCACCCTCGTCAATTGTGGCGTGCAGGTGCCGTGGTTCATCACGCAGCTGACCGGCATCACCCAGGCCATGGTCGATGAGGCGCCGCACGTCTCGACGGTCATGCCGGAGCTGGTGGACTTCATCGGTTCCGATCCGCTGGCTGCGCACAATGCCGGCTTCGATGAAAAATTCTTGCTGGCGGAAAGCGCGCGCTGCGAGCTCGTGCCGCGGCACGAAAACATGATCTGTTCGCTGAAGCTGGCGCGGCGCCTGTTTCCCGGGCTGCCCAGCTACAGCCTCTCGAAGCTGTGTGCTTCGCTGGGCATCCGTTTCAAGGGGACGGCGCACCGCGCCGAAGCCGATGCCGAAGTCAGCGCGGAATTGTTGCTGCATATCGGCGCACACCTGGCCGAGCGTAGCGGCAAAGCGCAAGTGGAAGCGGCGCTGCTGGCGCACATCAATCGCCTGAACGCGGCGCGCGTGCCGCGTTACCTGGAGACGGCGTTCCACTAGGCGCAGACGCTCTCCTTGCCGAAGCCGAAACTTCGCGGCCTCGCACCGGTCGATAGAGGACCAAACGCGCGAGGCTCACGATGTCGCCCGGATTCATCTTCGCCACCGGAATCGAGAACAGCATTCCCACTATCGCGGGCGGCTCGGTGCGCATGGACGAGATGGAAAAGTGCGGGCACTACACTCATTGGCGCACTGATTTCGAGCTGGTCGAGCAACTGGGTATCGGCTTCCTGCGCTACGGGCCGCCCTTGCAC
>JAEWBA010000346.1 GCA_023391395.1 Pseudomonadota bacterium | reverse complement strand
AGCCGTCCATCTCCGGCATCATGATGTCCATCAGGACGATCTCGATCGTGGGATCGGACTGCAGTATCTCGATGCCGTCGCGGCCGTTTTCCGCGTACAGCACTTTCATCTGCTGGCGCTCCAGCACCGAACTGAGGGCAAAGATGTTGCGCAGGTCGTCGTCCACGATCAGCACCTTGCGGCCGGCAAGCGCCACATCGGCGGCATGCGCCTCTTCGATCATCCGGCGCTGCGGCTCTGGCATGGTGGCGTACGAACGGTGCAGGAAGAGGGTGGTTTCCGCCAGCAGCCGCTCCGGAGAGCGTGCATCCTTGAGGATAATGGTCTTGGCGAGATTGCGCAGTTTTTCCATTTCTTCCGGGCCCGGTTCGGCCCCGGTATAGACCACCACCGGCAGGTCGCGCAATTCCGGGTCTTCGGCAATCAGTTCCAGCAATTCCAGCCCGCTGATATCCGGCAGCGCCAAGTCCAGCACCAGGCAGTCGAAGCGAACCCGCTTCAGCCGCGCCAGCGCTTCGCCGCCGCTGCCCACTGCCTCGAGATGCAAATCCTTGTCGCCGATCAGCGCCACCATTGCATTGCGCTGCACCGGATCGTCTTCCACGATCAGCAGCTGGCGCTTGCCACCGGTGATGAAGTCCTGGATGCGCTGCAATTCCTCGCGCAGCCGCGTTTCGCTGACCGGCTTTTCCAGGAAAGATGCGGCACCCTGGCTCAGAGCACGCTGGCGTTCGGCTTGAGCGGACAGGACATGCACGGGGATGTGGCGGGTGCCGGGGTCGCGCTTCAAGCGCTCGAGCATGGCCAGGCCGTCGGAATCGGGTTGATCGATATCGAGCAGGACCGCGCTCGGAAGGTAATCGCGCGTCAGGGCCAGGGCGGCGTCCGCATGCGGAGCGACGATGCCCTTGAGGTTCCATTCCCGCGCCTGTTCCAGCAGGGCCCTGGCGATGTTTTCGTCGTCCTCGACGATCAGCACGGCAGGATCGCCGGGCGTGATCAGGGCGCGGTCGTCCGCCGGCAGGTCGGGGGCCTCTTCATCCGCATCGTCTTCTGCAGTGGCATCGGCCTCGTCCGGCTCCGCGGATGCAGCCGGTCCGGTGCCCTCCGGCGTCGGAGAGGCATCGGCACTCTCGGGCTGTTCGCGTGCGGATTCGTTCTGCCGCTGAGAAGGCGCTGGCAGCGGCAACATCTCATGGCGCTGCACCGTCTTGTGTTGCAGCGGCAGGTACAGCGTGAAGGTGCTGCCTTCGCCGAGGCGGCTTTCCACCTTGATTTCACCCGATAGCAGGCGCGCAAGCTCGCGGCTGATGGACAGACCCAGGCCGGTGCCGCCGTACTTGCGGGCAGTGCTGCCGTCGGCCTGCTGGAAGGCTTCGAAGATCAGTTGCAGCTTGTCGGGAGCGATGCCGACGCCGGTGTCGCTGACGATAAACGCAAGGACCCGTTCGACTTGCGACAGGTGCGGATGTTCCGGAGTCCAGCCTGAGCGTGCGATGCAGATAGTCAGCGAGACCCGGCCGCGCGACGTGAACTTGAAGGCGTTGGAGAGCAGGTTCTTCAAAATTTGCTGCAGACGCGTGACGTCGGTGAACATCGACTGCGGCAGCCTGGCATCGAGCTCGATGGAAAAATCGATGCTCTTGACTTCAGCCATGTGGCGGAAGGTGCGCTCGACGTAGCTGCGCAATGTCTGGAAGCGGTATTCGCTCAGCTCCAGCGTCACCGTGCCCGACTCAATCTTGGACAGATCGAGAATATCGTTGATGAGCGTCAGCAGATCGCTGCCCGCGCCATAGATGGTCTTGGCATACTCCACCTGGGTTGTCGAGAGATTGCCGGAGGCGTTGTCGGCCAGTTGTTGCGCCAGGATCAAAAGACTGTTCAAGGGGGTGCGCAACTCGTGCGACATGTTGGCCAGGAATTCCGACTTGTACTTCGACGACAAAGCCAGCTGGCGTGCCTTTTCTTCCAGCGCCAGCTTGGCTTGTTCCACTTCCCGGTTCTTGCGCTCGACCTCAATATTTTGTTCCGACAAGAGGCGCGCCTTTTCCGCCAATTCCAGATTGGTCTGCTGCAACTCCTGCGCCAGCGATTGCGATTGCGTCAGCAAGCTTTCCGTGCGGCTGTTGGCTTCGATGGTATTCAAGACCACGCCAATGGTTTCGGTCAGCTGGTCGAGGAAGGACAAATGCGTTTCAGTGAAGCGGTCCAGCGAAGCGATTTCGATGACGGCCTTGACTTCTTGCTCGAACAGAATGGGCAAGACCACGATATTGGTGGGCGGTGCCGCCCCCAGGCCGGAAGAAATAGCGATGTAATCGCGCGGCACATTGCTGAGCCAGATGCGTTTCTTTTCCATTGCACACTGGCCGACCAGGCCTTCGCCCGGTAGGAAAGAAGTCGGCAAACGGCGGCTGGAGCGATAACCGTAGCTCGACACCATGTGCAGGCGGGCTTCCTCCTCCTGCGAGTCCATCATGTAAAACACGCCATGGTGTGCCGAAATCAGCGGCGCCAGTTCCGACAGGATCAGCGAGGTCACCGCTGGCAAATCACGCTGGCCCTGCAGCAGGCGCGTGAAACGCGCTAGGTTGGTTTTCAGCCAATCCTGCTGTGCATTCTTTTGCGTGGTTTCCTTGAGGTTGCGGATCATCTCATTGATGTTGTCCTTCAGATCCGCCACCTCACCCCGCGCTTCCACCTGAATCGAACGCGACAGGTCGCCGCGCGTCACCGCGGTCGCCACTTCGGCAATCGCGCGCACCTGCGTGGTGAGCGTCGCTGCCATCCGATTCAGGTTCTCGGTCAAATCTTTCCAGGTACCGGATGCGCCCGGCACACTGGCTTGGCCGCCCAGCTTGCCTTCCACGCCCACTTCGCGCGCCACCGTAGTGGCTTGGTCGGCAAACACCGCCAGCGTATCGGTCATTTCATTGATGGTATTGGCCAATGCCGCAATCTCGCCGCGCGCGGCCACCGTCATCTTTTTCTTCAAGTCGCCATTGGCCACGGCCGTCACCACGCCGGCAATCCCGCGCACCTGGGCCGTCAGATTGGCCGCCATGAAAT
>JAEWBA010000210.1 GCA_023391395.1 Pseudomonadota bacterium | reverse complement strand
ATGATGCGTACATGTTCTGCCCGCAGTCCTACTTCCTCCTCTAATTCCCGGTACATGGCTTGTTCTGGAGTTTCGCCGAACTTGATCCCACCTTGCGGAAATTGCCAGGAATGTTCGCGTACCCGCTTGCCCCACCATACTTCGTTTCGGGAATTGAGCAGAATGATGCCGACGTTCGGGCGAAAGCCTTCACGATCCAGCATATTGCACCTCAATACTTTCTGCGGCCGCGCCCGAATCACGGCGTTGACACGCCGGCCATTTGCAAGTTTTCAAGTCCTGCCGGGCAGCGTGATTCGCCTAGTGCGAAGCATGGGCGCATCGGCCAGCTAATCCTTTAAAATTGAGTCGATTATAACCCTCTCTTTTAAAAGAATTCACCGCCATGCGCGCCTCCCGATTTTTTATTTCCACGCTCAAGGAAGCCCCTGCAGATGCCGAAATCGTCAGCCACAAGCTGATGCTGCGCGCCGGGATGATCAAACGTGTCGGTTCCGGCATCTACAACTACATGCCGATGGGCTTGCGAATCATCCGCAAGGTCGAAAACATCATCCGCGAGGAGATGAATCGCGCCGGCGCGATTGAGCTGTTGATGCCTATCGTCCAGCCCGCCGAGTTGTGGCAGGAAACCGGTCGCTGGGACAAGATGGGACCGGAACTGATGCGGGTCAAGGACCGCCACGGGCGAGACTTCGCCATCCAGCCGACCTCGGAGGAGGTGGTCACCGATATCGTGCGCTCTGAGATCAAGTCCTATCGTCAGTTGCCCCTCAATTTCTACCATATCCAGACCAAGTTCCGCGACGAGCGCCGCCCGCGCTTCGGGCTGATGCGCGGCCGCGAATTCACGATGAAGGATGCCTATTCCTTTGATCGCGATATCGTCGGCATGCAGCAGTCCTACCAAATCATGTATGACGCCTACGTCCGCATTTTCAAGCGCTTCGGCCTGCAGTTCCGCGCCGTAGCCGCCGACAATGGCGCCATCGGCGGTTCCGGCTCCCACGAATTCCATGTGATCGCCGACACCGGGGAAGACGCGTTGGTGTATTGCCCGGATTCGGATTACGCGGCAAACATCGAGGCCGCCGAAGCCGTGGCGCCAGCCGAACCGCGCGGCGCGGCAATGCAAGCCCTGACCAAGACACCGACGCCGGGCAAGGCGAAATGCGAGGACGTCGCCGCACTGCTGAATGTGCCTTTGACGCACACCGTGAAATCCATCGTGCTGGCCGTGGACAAGGAAGAGGGCGCGGGCGCAGAAATCTGGCTGTTGCTGCTGCGCGGCGACCACGAGCTCAACGAGGTCAAGGCCGCCAAGGTGCCGGGCTTGGCCGAATACCGCTTTGCCAGCGAGGCGGAAATCATCGAATGTTTCGGTTCGCCGCCCGGCTACCTCGGCCCGATCGGCACCAGACAGCCGGTCAAGGTGGTGGCCGACCGCACGGTTGCCGCCATGAGCGATTTCATTTGCGGCGCCAATGAAGTGGATTTCCACTACACCGGTGCCAACTGGGGACGTGATCTGCCCGAGCCGGTGGTCGCCGATTTGCGCAACGTCGTCGAGGGCGATCCCTCCCCCGACGGCAAGGGGGTCCTGGCGATCCAGCGCGGCATCGAGGTGGGGCATGTGTTCCAGCTCGGCACCCGCTACTCGGCGGACATGGGAGCAACGTATCTGGATGAGTCCGGCAAGCCGCAGTTCATGCAGATGGGTTGCTACGGCATCGGCGTGACCCGCATCCTGGGCGCGGCGATCGAACAGAATTTCGACGACAAGGGGATCATCTGGCCGGCCTCGATCGCGCCTTTCGAAGTGGTGCTTTGCCCCATGGGCTATGACCGCAGCGAGACCGTCAAGGCGGAGACCGACAAACTGTACGAGGCGCTGCTCGCGGCCGGCGTCGACGTGGTCCTCGACGATCGCGGCGAGCGTCCCGGCGTCATGTTCGCCGACTGGGAATTGATCGGCGTGCCGCATCGCGTCGTCATTGGCGAGCGCGGCCTGAAAGAAGGAAAACTCGAGTACCAGGGGCGGCGCGATGCCGCTGCGACCACGGTGACGGCAGCCGACATGGCGGAATTCGTCACGGCGCGCCTGCGTGCCTGAGGTGCGTCGTCCCGGCATGGCGGCTCTCGCGGCGCGGTGGCTGGGGCCCTTTGCCTTCATGCTTGTCTGCCTGCAGGCGGACGCCGGCAACCAGAAGGAAGAGGCGATTGCGGACTCCGTGCGCATCGCCTTGTCGAATGCCATTAAGGATGCCCGTCCGCCGAAGCCGCAATTCACCAATATCGAGGAGCGCATCAAGTACCTGCACTGGCTGGGAGAGATGTCGGAGCGGCTGAAGAAGCGGCTGCCCGACCGACAGGCGCGTCGCGAGTTCCTGGAAACCGCCTGGTACGAGTCCAAGCGCGCCGGCCTGGATCCGGCGCTGGTACTCGGATTGATTCAGGTCGAATCGGCCTTCCGCAAGTACGCGGTCTCGCATGCCGGCGCCCACGGCTACATGCAGGTGATGCCCTTCTGGACCCGCGTGGTCGGCGACGGCGACCGCCGCAAGCTGTTCCACATGCAAACCAATTTGCGCTATGGCTGCGCGATTCTGCGCATGTACATCGATATGGAAGGCGGCAATCTGTTCATGGCCCTGGGGCGCTACAACGGTAGCCGCGGCCAGGCCGAGTATCCGCACGCGGTGCTCGCGGCCTGGAAGCGCTGGGAGTTCAAGGAGTAATCCGGATGGGAAGTTAGCAGAATCCGCCAACAAAAACGCCCGCGCGATGCGGGCGTTTTTGTTTGGCCTCTGGAAAGATGCTTATTGCAGGTGATTGGAAATGAGCTTGGTCATTTCGAACATCGACACTTGCTTCTTCCCGCCAAACACGGCTTTGAGTTTGTCGTCTGCGTTGATCATGCGCTTGTTGGCCTGATCTTGCAGCTTGTTCTTCTTGATGTAGTCCCAAACTTTCTTGGTGACTTCGGTACGCGGCAGCGGATTGGCACCGATCACCGCACCCAGCGTGGCGGACGGCGTCATCGGCTTCATGAATGCTGCGTTCGGCTTGCGCGGAGTCTTGGGTTTTGCTGCCTTCTTGGCTGCGGGCTTGGCGGCTGCCTTCTTGGCCGGAGCGGCTTTCTTGGCTGCCGGCTTTGCTGCCTTCTTCGCTGCGGGTTTGGCGG
>JAEWBA010000288.1 GCA_023391395.1 Pseudomonadota bacterium | reverse complement strand
GCCCACCACCATGGCGCCGACGATCCAGGGGAGGCCGGCAGCAGCCACGCGCGGGCCGAATACGGTGGCCAGCACGGCGATGGTCATGCCGATGATGCCGTACAGGTTGCCGCGCCGTGAGGTTTCCGGGTTGGACAAGCCACCCAGGCTGAGAATGAACAGGATTGCCGCCCCCAGGTAAGCGACGATTGTGAGACTGTCAGACATTTTTCTTATCGCCTTTCTTCTTATTTGCGGAACATCGCCAGCATGCGGCGGGTGACGGCAAAGCCGCCGAACATGTTGATCGCGGTGAGGACGATACCGATCACCGCCAGCCAGCGGATCCACTCATCCGGCCGCTCCGCGGCGCTTCCTGCGAGTGGCGGCGCAATCTGCACCAGGGCGCCAATGGCGATGATGCTCGAGATCGCATTGGTCACGCTCATCAGCGGCGTATGCAGGGCGGGCGTGACGTTCCACACCACCATGTAGCCGACGAAGCAAGCCAGCACGAACACGGTGAAGTGGCCGATGAAGGCGGCCGGCGCAAAGGCGCCGATCAGCCAGAACAGCGCGGCGGCGATGCCAAACATGATGGCAATGCGGGTGGCCGAGGCCGGCGCGCTCGGCGCACCGTGACCGGCTGGCTTGGGAGCCGCGGGTGCAGCCGCCGGCTTGGCGGCAGCGGGCGCTGGAGCCGGCAGCTTGGGCGCCGGTGGCGGCCAGGTGATTTCGCCATTCTTGATGACGGTCAGCCCGCGAATGGCATCGTCTTCCATGTTGACGTCGATATTGCCATCCTTGGCCTTGCACAGTTCTTCGGTCAGGCGCAACAGATTGCTGGCGTACAGCGTGCTCGATTGCTTGGCCAGACGGCTCGGCAAATCGGTGTAGCCGATGATGGTCACGCCATGCTTGACCACGGCCTTGCCCGGCTCGGTCAATTCGCAATTGCCGCCCTGCTCGCCCGCCATGTCGACGATCACGCTGCCGGGCTTCATCGATCGCACCATTTCGGCGGTGATGAGTTTCGGCGCCGGCTTGCCGGGGATCAGGGCAGTGGTGATGATGATGTCCGCTTCCTTGGCCTGCTTGGCGTACATCTCGCGCTGGGCTTGCTGGAAGCCTTCCGACATTACTTTGGCATAGCCGCCGCCGCCGGAACCTTCTTCTTCGTAATCGACCTTCACGAACTCGCCGCCCAGCGACTTGACCTGATCCGCCACTTCCGGCCGGGTGTCGTTGGCGCGCACGATTGCGCCCAGATTGGCGGCGGTGCCGATGGCGGCCAGGCCGGCCACACCGGCGCCGGCGATGAAGACCTTGGCTGGAGGAATCTTGCCGGCGGCAGTGATCTGGCCATTGAAGAAACGGCCGAAGGCATTGGCAGCCTCGATGACGGCGCGGTAGCCGCTGATACCGGCCATCGAAGTCAGCGCGTCCATCTTCTGCGCGCGGGAAAGCTGGCGCGGCAGCGAGTCGATGGCCAGCACGGTCACCTTCTTGGCCGCGAGCTGCTGCATCAGTTCGGGATTCTGCGCCGGCCAGATGAAGGAGATCAGCGTGGTGCCTTCGCGCATCAGCGCAACTTCATCGGCGTTCGGCGCGCGCACCTTGAACACGATGTCGGCGGTCTGCCACAGCGCGGCGGCGCCGTCGACAATCTGCGCGCCGGCGGCACGATAGGAGTCGTCATCGAAGTTCGCCTCTGCGCCGGCGCCGGATTCGACCACCACGGAAAAGCCCAGCTTGATGAGCTTTTCCACGACGTCCGGAACGGTTGCGACGCGCTTTTCCTCGGGATAAGTCTCCCGAGGAACGCCAATCACTAAAGCCATAAAGTTTCCCCCTTCGGTTGATTTAATTCTATGCCTGACCCGCCCGGCTCCGGATCTGCCTGCAAAGGCAGCGATCCCGCTGTGTCAGACCGACTCAGCGGGATCGCATTCAGTATTGCACCGGCCGCCGCCTTGCGGGGCCGCAAAGGCTTATTTCTTCAGACCGGTAATCTTATTGTTGCCGTCGACAAAAACAACTTTCGGCTGGTAGGTTTCGATTTCCTCTTCGCTCATCGGCGCATAGGTGCAGATGATGAGCAGGTCACCCAAGTGCGCCAGACGAGCTGCCGCGCCATTGAGGGAAATCTCGCCGCTGCCGCGCTTGCCCTTGATGGCATAGGTCGAAAAGCGCTCGCCGTTGTTGACATTGTATAGCTCGATCTTTTCGAAAGGCTTGATGTCGGCGGCTTCCAGCAGGTCTTCGTCAATTCCGCAGGAACCCTCGTAGTTGAGGTCGCACTGTGTGACGGAGGCACGGTGGATTTTGGCGCGCAACATGATGCGTTGCATTCACTTCTCCAAAAAAACAAATCAGCGGAATCTTACACGCAAAACGTACCAGCCGTAGGCGTCTACATGTGGCGAGGAAGCTTGAAAATACGGGTTTGCGACATATTTTTTCGTAAAAGACCCTGTTTGGAGCCAGGATTTCTACTAATTGTCACAACAATTTCCATCCTGAAATTTACCGTTTTTTATCTCAGGGCCGCGCCTCCGGGCTCTTGATTTTTCATACAGCCTTCCGTCATTTGACGTGGATTGGCGCGGCCAAATTCTCATCACGGTAAAATGGCGCTCCTTCAAAAATCCGCGACGCTGCTGCGCCATGCCTGGTTCGCCAGTACGGCGCGGCCACGAACAGTATGAGCTCTCATATCTGGAAACCCTCGGTTACGGTCGCCGCCATCATCGAACGCGATGGCCGCTTCCTGCTGGTCGAGGAAGAAACCAGCGACGGCATCCGCTTCAATCAGCCGGCCGGCCATCTCGACCCGCAAGAGTCGCTGGAACAGGCGGTCGCGCGCGAAACGCTGGAAGAGGCGGCGCATGACTTCACCGCAACCGCCCTGGTGGGCATGTATATGGCGCGCTATCTGTCTTCGCGCACCGGCCAGGAAGTGACCTACCTGCGCTTTGCCTTTGCCGGCGAACTGGGCGCCGCCCATGACCGGCCGCTGGACGAAGGTATTTTGCGCACCGTGTGGATGACCCGCGAGGAAATGCTGGCTTGTCAGGAGCGGCACCGCAGTTCGCTGGTCCTGCGTTGCGTGGACGACTATCTCGCTGGCAAGCGCGCGCCGCTGTCGCTGCTCTATACCCATCCCGATGTCACCGGTCCCCTGCCCGTGCCCAGCATCGCTTCCGACATCCTGGCAATGTGCAAATGAGTTCCAGGAAGAAGGTCGTCATCGGCATGTCGGGCGGCGTCGATTCCTCGGTATCGGCGTGGCTGTTGAAGGAACAGGGCTACGAGGTCGTGGGCCTGTTCATGAAGAACTGGGAAGACGACGACGATAGCGAGTACTGCTCGACGCGCCAGGACTGGATCGATGCCGCCAGCGTCGCCGACGTGGTCGGCGTGGACATCGAGGCAGTCAACTTCGCCGCCGAATACAAGGACCGGGTATTCGCGGAATTCCTGCGCGAGTACCAGGCCGGCCGCACGCCCAATCCGGACGTGCTGTGCAATGCCGAGATCAAGTTCAAGGCCTTTCTCGACCATGCGATGAAGCTGGGCGCCGACCTGATCGCGACCGGCCATTACGCGCGCGTGCGCGAAGTGAAATCGGCCCAGGGCAGCCGCTTCGAGCTGCTGAAGGCGCTCGACGCCAGCAAGGACCAGAGCTATTTCCTGCATCGCCTGGACCAGGCCCAGCTTTCCAAGACCCTGTTTCCGTTGGGCGAGATTCCCAAGACCGAAGTGCGCAAGATCGCCGAGAAAATCGGCTTGCCGAATGCGAAGAAAAAGGACTCCACCGGCATCTGCTTCATCGGCGAGCGGCCGTTCCGGGAATTCCTGAACCGCTACCTGTCCTACCGGCCGGGTCCCATGAAAACCCCCGACGGCACCATAGTCGGCGAGCATGTGGGCCTGAGCTTCTACACCCTCGGGCAGCGCAAGGGCATCGGCCTGGGTGGCATCAAGTCCTACCAGGATGCGAACGGCAGCAGCGAAGCCTGGTATGTCGCGCGCAAGGATGTCGAAAACAATACGCTCTACGTGGCGCAGGGGCACGACCATCCCTGGCTGCTGGCATCCGCCCTCGAGGCGGACCAGGCAAGCTGGGTCGCCGGCGCAGCCCCGGACCTGTCCGAACTATCGGTTAAGACGCGTTATCGCCAGACCGACGTCCCATGCCAGTTCCAGGCACGCAATAGCGAACAATTCTCTCTGCGCTTCCCACAGCCTCA
>JAEWBA010000216.1 GCA_023391395.1 Pseudomonadota bacterium | reverse complement strand
CCTACCGCGACGGCCAGCCGGTCGATCTCGGTCCCGGAACCGTGCTGGAAATGCTCGCAAGCGGCGGCCTGGACAAGCTGCAGGCGCGTGTCGCCGGCGCCAAGGTGGTGGACGATCCGCAGGGCTTGCGTTTTCTGCCGGTGATTCCACGTCCTCCGAAAATTATCTGTGTCGGCCTTAATTACAAGGATCATCGTGCCGAGACGGGGTTTTTCGAGCCGCCGAAATATCCTGACTTCTTCGCGCGCTTTGCCACGACGCTGGTCCCGCATGAAGGCATCATCGAGCGCCCTGCATGCTCGGACACCCTGGATTTCGAAGGCGAGCTTGCGGTCATCATCGGCAAGAAAGCGCGCGGGATTTCTGCCGTCGATGCCCTGAGCATCGTGGCCGGGTACGCGGTCTTCAACGAGGGTTCGATCCGCGATCGCCAATTCCGCGCCTCCCAGTGGACCTTGGGCAAGAATTTCGATGCCACCGGAGGCTTCGGCCCCGCCCTCGTGACGCCGGATGAATTGCCGCGCAGCGTGAAGCAGGGATTGAAGATCGCAACGCGCCTGAACGGCCAGGTAATGCAGTCGGCGACCACGGCTGACCTCATTTTCGATATTCCCACGCTCCTCGAGATGCTCACCGAAGGGATGACGCTGGAGCCGGGCGACGTGATCGTGACCGGCACTCCCAGCGGCGTCGGCCTGGCGCGCAATCCTCCCGTGTACATGCGCCACGGCGACACGGTCGAGGTGGAAATCGAGGGTGTCGGTTGCCTGCGCAACCATGTCAGGGACAGTTCCTCCGTGCGGGATGCAGGAGAGTGAAAGCCGGCGCATGCCTCGGCCACGCCATTGGCGGAATTCAAGGACCTAGGATTGGACATCCATGGCTTGCCGCCCCGGTCGTGCAAGCAGGCGCGCCCTGAGAGGCGCGCCCCGCAACGGCGTGCTCTCCGCTTTCATTTCGCTCCGCCTGCCAGGTTTCTCAAGCCCCTGCTGAAGACGCTTTCTCCCGCACTCTTCCGGTTTGCATCGCGGCATCGGCCGCCGCCGAGGTGGTGATATAGTAGGCCGCTCGCTTGCCTTGCGCGGCTGCTTTTCCCGGGAGAGCCCATCATGATTGCTATGATCGTCCTGATTGCGATAGCCCTGCTGATCTTGTTCTGGGGCGTCGGCGTGTACAACCGCCTGATCGCCTTGCGCAACCAGTTCAAGAATGCCTTTGCGCAGATCGACGTGCAGCTGAAGCGCCGCTACGATCTGATTCCCAACCTGGTCGAAACCGCCAAGGCCTACATGAAGCACGAGCGCGAAACCCTGGAAGCGGTCATCGCCGCGCGCAACCAGGCGGTCGACGCTGCCGCGCGTGCCGCCCGCGACCCGGCCGACGCGGCGGCGGTGCGTCAGATGGCGGCGGCCGAGGGCGCGCTCGGTGCCACGCTGGGACGCCTGTTCGCGCTTTCCGAAGCCTACCCCGATCTCAAGGCCAACCAGAATATGATGCAGCTCACCGAAGAGCTGACCAGCACGGAAAACCGCATCGCCTTCGCGCGCCAGGCTTATAACGACGGCGTCATGCAGTACAACGTCTCGGTCGAGCAATTTCCGGGTTCCGTCATCGCCGGCATGTTCGCCTTCCGCCCGGCCGAGCTCCTGGAAGCCACGGAAGCGCCCGAGGAACGCAAGCCGGTCAAGGTGTCGTTCTGAATTCATGCGCGTGGCGCGACGGGCAGCCTGAACTGACGGCGGGTCCGGATACATGAACTTCTTTGAACAGCAAGACCAGGCGCGCCGTCTCACGCGGCGCCTGATCCTGCTCTTCATCCTCGCGGTCATCGCCATCGTCATTGCCGTCAATGTCACCATGGCGCTGATCTGGATCGCGGCCAACGGCGGCGATGGCTATGATAGGGATATCTATCCGCGCGGCTTTTTCTTCGCCAATACCTTCATCACACTAGCGCTCATCGGGGTCGGCACCTTGGTCGAAACCTGGAACCTGCGCGAAGGCGGCGATGCCGTGGCCAAGATGGCGGGCGGGCGGCTGGTGTCGACGGCCACGCGCGACCTGCAGGAGCGGCGTCTCTTGAACGTGGTGGAGGAAATGGCGCTGGCCTCCGGCATCGCCTGTCCCAAGGTCTACCTACTGGAGCGAGAGGAAGCGATCAATGCTTTCGCCGCTGGCTACAACCAGAATGAGGCGGTGGTCGCGGTCACGCGCGGCGCGCTGCACCGGCTCACGCGCGACGAATTGCAAGGTGTGGTGGCGCACGAATTCAGCCATATCCTGAACGGCGACATGCGCCTGAATGTGCGCCTGATCGGCGTACTGTTCGGCATTCAGATGGTTGCCAGCTTCGGCCAGCACCTGATGGATTTCGCCGCGCGTATGTCGGTGGTACGCAGCCGCGACCGCAATGACAAGGGACCATCGCTGCAAGTGTTGCTGCTGCTGGCAGGATTGGCCTTGCTCATCATCGGCTACATCGGCATCTTCTTTGGCCGCCTGATCAAGGCGGCGGTGTCGCGCCAGCGTGAATTCCTGGCCGACGCCAGTGCGGTGCAATTCACCCGCAATGCCGACGGCATAGGCGGCGCCTTGCGCAAGATCGGCGGCCTGTCGCGCAGCATGACGCTGGGCTCGCGCATCGAGCATCCGAATGCCGAGCAGTTGTCGCACCTGTTTCTGGGAGCGCCGAAGAAAAGCCTGGCCGGCGGTTTCTTTGCTACGCATCCGCCCCTGGAAGAGCGGCTGCGGCGCATCTATGGCAAAAGCGTCGCCATGCTGGATGCGCCGCAACTGCCGGATGAGCAGGCTTCGGAGCCGTTGCCGGATATTCCCTATGTTGCTTCCGCCTTCGTTGGCCCGAGCGCTACCGATACGACTGGGACCGCTGCGGCGCACGATGCGCCCACGGCAACCGCCGCCGCAGCCGCGCCTGCTTTTGCCTCAGGTGAGCAGCATGCAAGCGCACTGCCGCAAGCCTTGGTCAGTGCCATCCATGAACCGGAAGCGGCGCGCGCGGTAGTGTATGCCTTGCTGCTGGACGAAGGGGCCGCGCGCGAGCCGCAACTGGCGGTATTGCAGGCTGAGGCACCGAAGCAAGCCGCCTTCGCCGCCTTTCTTGCGGATACCCTGCGCACCCTGCCGAAAAGCGCACGCCTGCCGCTGCTCGATCTGGCCATGCCTGCGCTCAAGCAGTTGCCGGAAGCGGCGCGTAGCGAACTACTGGACATTGCCCGCAAGCTGATTGCCGCCGACAGGCGCACCACGCTTGCGGAGTTCGTGCTGCAAACCGTGCTGACCCGCCGCCTTGATATCCACGCCGGCCGCGCCATTCCCGTGCGCTACCATCGGTTGGCGGCGCTGCGTAGCGAATGCGCTGTCCTGTTGTCACTGGTGGCGCAGCTTGCCGCGCGTGTCAACGGCGAGACCGCGGACCAGGCCTTTGGGCGCGGCGTGACCTGCTGCGCCGAGCCGGGCTGGTCGCCGGATGATCTCTTGCCAGTCGAAAAATTGCGCTTCGCCCAGATCAAGCACGCACTCGACCAAGTCAATCAGGTGGCGCCGCTGGCCAAGCCGGCATTGGTCAAGGCCTTGCTCGCCGCCACCGGGCCGGCCGAACCGATGGCGGTGGACAGCGCCGACCTGCTGCGCGCCATCTGCGCGGCGATTGAGGTGCCGATCCCGCCGGCGGTGGCGGCCACTTACTCCGCGCATCGCTGGTAAGATCATCGCCTTGTCCTTGCAGCCCGCCGCGCTGCTGCCGTTCTCCACTTCTCCATCCATTCGGGAGCCGATCATGCGAAATTCCCTGAGATCCTTCATGGGCCTGCTGGCGGCCCTGTTGCTGCTGACGGCCATTCTGCCCGTAGCCAGAGCGGAAGAATCGGTCAAGGCGGTGTACCACCTGACCGAAGGCATCGATCAGGCCTCGCGCGCCCTCGGCAACATCCGCAACCACATGCGTGCCGATCCGGGAGCGAAAATCGTGGTGGTGGCCAATGGCGACGGCATTAAGTTCCTGCTGTCCGGCGCGACTGCTCGCAATGGACGTCCTTTCGATGGACAGGTTGCCGCGCTCGCAGAACAGGGCATCGAATTCCGTGTCTGCGCCAACACTCTATCGGCACACGACGTGCCCGTATCGCGCCTGCTGCCCGAGGCGAAACTGGTGCAGTCCGGCGTGGCCGAGGTGGCGCGCCTGCAGGCGCGAGAGGGTTACGCGTATCTGCGGCCGTAGCGGTTTTCAAGGGCAGCATCAGCGTCACTAAGGCGCTTGTCGAAGATTCCCAACTTGCGTTCGGAATGACAGTGTATGAGGGAGCGCAGAGGCGAAGTGCCGAGAAACGGCACGACTATGTACGCGCCCATGGATCCGGCACGCTCCCTTGCGTCAGCACCCCGTGCCCCAACTGACTATAATGATCGGGTCACCGCCACCTCCCGCATAGCCCATCATGCAAGCCGATACTCCCGCCGCTTCCCGCAAATCTCCTTGGCTGAAGGCCGTCGTCGCCATCCTCGTGGTCGTTGTCGCCGTGATCGGATACTTCTCGCTGTCCGGCAAGGACAGCGCGCCTGAAGTCAGTTTCACCAGCCTGACCGGCGAAAAGGTGAGCATGCAGGATTTGCGCGGTAAGGTCGTCATGGTGAATTTCTGGGCGACATCCTGCGCTACCTGCGTCAAGGAAATGCCGCAGATGGTCGAGACTTACAACAAGTACAAGGACAAGGGGCTCGATTTCGTCGCGGTTGCCATGAGTTATGACCCGCCGAACTATGTGCTGAATTACGCAGAGACGCGGCAGTTGCCGTTCAAGGTGGCGCTCGACACCAAGGGCGACTTGGCGCAATCCTTCGGCGATGTGAAGCTGACACCGACCACCTTCGTGATCGACAAACAGGGCCGGATCATCAAGCGCTATCTGGGCGAGCCGGATTTCGCAGCCCTGCATCAATTGCTCGAGAAGGAACTGGCAGCGTAGTCGGAACAAGGGCCCAAAAAAACGGCAAGCCTTTGCGCTTGCCGTTTTTGTTTGTGTCACAAGAATAGTGAGTCGTTAAACTCCTCGCAGCTTGCCGCTCAAGCCACTCCCGCTTCATGTGCCTGCTGGTCGGCGTGATAGCTGGAGCGCACCATCGCGCCCACCGCCGCATGGGCAAAGCCCATCTTGTAGGCTGCTTCCTCGAACATCTTGAACGTATCCGGGTGCACGTAGCGGCGCACCGGCAAGTGGTCGCCCGAAGGCATCAGGTATTGGCCGATGGTCAGCATATCCACCTGGTGGGCGCGCAAGTCGCGCATCACTTCCAAGATTTCTTCATCGGTTTCACCCAAACCCACCATCAAGCCGGACTTGGTGGGCGTGTCGGGATGCAATTCCTTGAAGCGCTTCAAGAGGTTCAGCGAGTATGCATAGTCGGAGCCGGGGCGCGCTTCCTTGTACAGGCGCGGCACGGTTTCCAGGTTGTGATTCATCACATCGGGCGGTGCGGCCTTCAGGATTTCCAGGGCGCGGTCCATGCGGCCGCGGAAATCCGGGGTCAGGATCTCGATGCGGGTGGCCGGCGCCAATTCCCGCACGCGGCGAATGCAATCGGCGAAGTGGCCGGCGCCACCGTCGCGCAAGTCGTCGCGGTCCACCGAGGTGATGACGACATAGCTGAGCTTCAAGGCGGCAATCGTCTTGGCCAGGTTTTCCGGTTCCTCGGGATCGAGCGGATCGGGGCGGCCGTGGCCGACATCGCAGAAGGGGCAACGGCGGGTGCACTTGTCGCCCATGATCATGAAGGTTGCCGTGCCCTTGCCGAAGCATTCGCCGATATTGGGGCAGGACGCTTCTTCGCACACCGTCACCAGCTTGTTGGCGCGCAAGATATCCTTGATTTCATAAAAGCGCGTGGTGGGCGAACCGGCCTTGACGCGAATCCAGTCCGGCTTGGGCAAGCGCTCGGCCGGCACGATCTTGATCGGAATGCGCGCGGTCTTGCCGGCGCCTTTTTGCTTTTCCGAGGGATTGTAGGCGGGGGAGGCGAGCTGGGTTTTTTCGGTGGTCATGGCTTGTTTGGCATGCGGTGCCCGTGCGGCGCCGGTCGGTAATGCTCAGGTCGTCAGAAACTTCGTTAGCGTGCGCGCCAGCAGGCCTTGCACATCGGTCAGTGAAGCGGCGGCGCCCAGCGTCTTCATGTCCACGGTCGCCAGGCCTTCGTAGCCGCAGGGATTGATCCAGGAAAACGGCGCCAGATCCATTGCCACGTTCAGCGACACGCCGTGATAGGTGCAGCCGTTGCCGCGCACTTTCAGGCCGAGCGCGGCGATCTTTGCGCCCTGCCACGCGCCTTCGTCGGCAACGTAAATGCCGGGCGCGCCGGGCTTGCGCTCACCTGCAAGATTATACGCCGCCAGGGTTTCGATCACAGACTGCTCGATCCGGTGCACGAATTCGCGCGCGAACAGGCGCGCCTGCGGATTGCGTTTCAAGTCCATCAAGAGGTAGACCACGGCCTGGCCCGGCCCGTGATAGGTAACTTCGCCGCCGCGATCGGTCTGGATCACGGGAATGCCGTGCGCATCCAGCACATGGCCGGGATCGGCGCCAAGGCCGAGCGTGAACACGGGAGGATGCTCGACGATCCACAACTGGTCCGGCGTGTCGGCATTGCGCGCATCGGTATAGGCGCGCATGGCGGCGAAGGTGGCGGAGTAGTCTTCCAGTCCGCGGTGAAGAATGGTCGGTGCCGGCATGAGAAGCTGTAGAGAGACAAGCCATTCTAGCACCGGGCTGTTTCCGGCGAGGATGGCCGGCATGCGATGAGAGGCCG
>JAEWBA010000092.1 GCA_023391395.1 Pseudomonadota bacterium | reverse complement strand
GTCCATGGCGGCGAAGTCATCGCCAAGGGGCCGCTGGACGAGATCCTCAAGCACAAGAAGTCGCTGACCGCGAAATACCTGAACGGCACGTTGTCAATCCATGTGCCGAAAAAGCGCACGCCGGCGGACCCGCAGCGCCAATTGGTGATTACGGGCGCGTCGGGCAACAATTTGAAGAATGTGACCCTGGAGCTGCCGGTCGGCCTGCTGACCTGCGTGACGGGCGTCTCCGGCTCGGGCAAGTCGACGCTCGTCAACGACACCCTGTATCACGCGGCGGCGCGCCATCTCTACGGATCGCAGGCCGAGCCGGCCGAGCATGAATCCATCAGCGGGCTGGAACATTTCGACAAGGTGATCTCCGTCGATCAGGCGCCGATCGGCCGCACGCCGCGCTCGAATCCGGCGACTTATACGGGGGTGTTTACGCCGATCCGCGACCTGTTTGCCGAAGTACCGTCCGCCAAGGAACGGGGCTACTCGGCGGGCCGCTTCTCCTTCAACGTCAAGGGCGGCCGTTGCGAGGCCTGCCAGGGCGACGGCGTGATCAAAGTGGAAATGCACTTTTTGCCGGACGTGTACGTGCCTTGCGATGTCTGCCACGGCAAGCGCTACAACCGCGAAACCCTGGAAGTCCAGTACAAGGGAAAGAACATCCACGACGTCCTGGAAATGACGGTCGAGGAAGCACATGAGTTCTTCAAGCCGGTACCGGTCATCGCGCGCAAGCTGCAAACCCTGCTCGATGTCGGCTTGGGATATATCCGTCTGGGACAGAGCGCCACCACCTTGTCGGGCGGCGAGGCGCAGCGGGTGAAACTGTCGCTGGAACTATCCAAGCGCGACACCGGCCGCACCCTCTACATCCTGGACGAGCCCACCACCGGCCTGCATTTCCACGACATCGATCTTCTGCTGAAAGTGATTCACCGCCTGCGCGATCAGGGCAACACGGTGGTCATCATCGAACACAACCTGGATGTGATCAAGACCGCAGACTGGATCGTGGATCTGGGCCCCGAAGGAGGAGACGGGGGCGGCCAGATCATCGCCACCGGCACGCCCGAGGACGTGGCCAGAAATCCGGCCAGTTTCACGGGCAAGTACCTGGCGCCCATGCTGAAGAAGAAATAGCTTCCGCGCCGGCACCTAGAACTGGAGGAAGGATGGCAAAACTTCTGCGAATCACCGGCCTCGTGCAAGGGGTCGGCTATCGCGCCTCATTTGCGGCCCAGGCCCAGCACCTGGGCTTGCAAGGCTGGGTCCGCAACCGCCGTGACGGCTCGGTCGAGGCATGCGTACGCGGTGAGCTCCGGGCATTGGAAAACATCATTGCCTGGGCACGCCGCGGCCCGCCCGGCGCGGGGGTGCAGGAAGTCATGATCAGCGAGGTGGCCAACGACATGGCGCCGGGGGATTCCTTCGAGATCGCACCGACGCGTTGACATCGTACCGCCATAGAACGATTGCGGCCTGATCGCACAGGCAGATACCGGTCGCCTCGTCACCGGAACGGTGTTGCGGCCGCGCTCAGTTTCGATCGGCGCCGTTCAGCCCCCATCTCTCTAACGCAAGCCCATCCACAGACCGGCCGGCACGAAGGCGAGCGCCGCTAGGTTGCCCAAGAGGACGATCGAAGCGACCTTGTCCGGTTCCTGTTTGTAGCGTTCGGCCACCATGAAGCAAAAGACCGCCGGCGGCAGCGCGGCGAACAGGTACATCTGACCGCGCTGCATCGGATCGAGCGTCAGCATACCGTCCAGCAGCCCGGCCACCAGCAGCCCGGCCACAGGACACACGATCGCACCCACCAGGCCGATGTGCCAGCTCTTCAGGCTGACATCCAGCATGCGCACCCCGAGCGCGAACAGCATGATGGGAATGCACGCTTCCCCTAGCATGCGCGCGGCTCGCATCATAGGCGCCGGCAACGGCGGCTGGATGATGGCGCAAATCACGCCTAGCATCATCGCCAGCATCATCGGGCTGACCAGGAATTTCCAGGAGTCGCTGGACTGTCCGCGGCCGCTTTCGATGATCTTGATGCCGACGGAGAAATACACGAGGTTGCACGCCATGAACAGCGCAACCGCCGCCGACAGGCCGGTATCGCCGAAGGCCAGCACGGCCAGCGGCAAACCCATGTTGCCGCAATTGTTGTACATCATCGGCGGCACGAAGCTGCGCACGTCGTAGCCGAACAGCCGGGCCACCGGCCAGGCAAGCAGGCCCGAGCCTAGCGAGATGAGCACACCGGCCAGGATCAGGGCGCCGTTATGCGTCAGATCGAAATCCTTGGCCGCTAGGGCACTGAAGACCAGCAGCGGGCACAGCACATCCATGCTGACGCGGTTGACCGCCCCCATGTCGGACCGCACCGCCTCGCCACGCAGACGCGCATAGCCATAACCCACTGCGATGATGCTGAAAACCGGGAGAATGATGCCGAGGATGCGTTCGAACACGGAAGCTGCTTTCTCAGGAATAAGGCGAAATGCCGGGGCATTGTATCCAGTTCCCGGGCGACGCGTTTGCCGCAAATGAACACCGCGGAAACAGGCGCCGCAAGCGGCTTTCGGCAAAATTTTGAGTCGACTGGCAAATTTTTTGCTTGGCCAATTCGTTTATACTGCGGGCATGAGCACACCCGACGTAAAACCCTTGTCGCAAGCCCTCCAAAGCCCCGCTGTCGGCGTGTCGGAACGCGCGCTGCAGCTGGCCCGCGAAACCCTGCAAATCGAAGCCGACGCCATCCTCGCGCTGAAAAATCGCCTCAGTCCGGGAGACGGTTTCGCGGAGGCTGTGGCCTTGCTGCTGGGATGCAGCGGCCGGGTCGTGGTATCGGGC
>JAEWBA010000052.1 GCA_023391395.1 Pseudomonadota bacterium | reverse complement strand
TCCCGATCGGTCAGCCTGGCGAAATCGCGATTCGCGGCCCGCAAGTGATGGCTGGCTACTGGAACCGGCCGGATGAAACTGCGAAAGTGATGACGCCGGATGGCTTTTTCAAGTCCGGCGATATCGGCATCATGGATGAGAAGGGTTTCGTGCGTATTGTCGACCGCAAGAAGGACATGATCCTGGTGTCCGGCTTCAACGTGTATCCGACCGAGATCGAGGCGGTTGTCGCTGCGCATCCGGGCGTTCTGGAATGCGCTTGCGTGGGCGTGCCCGACAGCGCCACCGGCGAAGCGGTGAAGATTTTCGTGGTGCGCAAGGATCCCACGCTGACCGTGGAGCAGTTGATGGAGTACTGTCGAGCGAATTTCACCGGCTACAAGAAGCCGAAGCACATCGAGTTCCGCAATGAGCTCCCCAAGACCAACGTCGGCAAGATCCTGCGTCGCGCGCTTCGCGATGAGCAGAAAGCAGAAGTAAGCGTAGCTTGAGGTCCCAGAAAAATCGCCTGTTCAACAGGCGATTTTCTTTTAGGCTTATGGGCGAGGAGGCACCGGCGCTTCTGCCTGCTGTTGGCGAGTTGGCTGCCGACCGTTCAAGGTGCTTGGTCGAGCGGGGGCAGGGCGCGCGGCCTGCGATCTTCTCCAGTGGCGACATAAGTCAATGTCGCTTCCGTGACCTTGACGGTTTCCGAGCGTAAACGATTGCGCTCGGCAAAGACTTCCACATTGACTGTCACCGAGGTGGTTCCCACCCTTACGATGTCGGCATAGAAGGACAGCAGGTCCCCTACGAACACCGGGTGCTTGAAAATGAAGGAGTTGACCGCCACTGTTGCCACACGGCCGTTGGCACGACGTACCGCCGGCAAAGAGCCGGCAATATCCACTTGGGACATGATCCAGCCGCCAAAGACATCGCCATGCACATTGGCATCGGCCGGCACCGGCATGACCCGCAGCGCGGGGATTTTTCCTTCCGGCAGAGTGGTCTGTTCATCGCTCATCGGCATTCTCCTTGATGTTATGGGCCTTGTTCCGGATTTGCATCGGGAGCACTGGCCGATGCGAAACTGAACGACAGGCTACAATCGTCGAGATCCAAGCATAAACCAATCTGCTCCGGCATCGTTTCCTATGCGCCGCCATTCCTTGTCCTCCCCCGAACCGGCAGCCAACCAGTCCACCCGCAATGACTGGGCGGCGCTGAAAACCCTGTTTCCTTACCTCTGGGCCTACAAATGGCGGGTTCTGCTCGCCTTAACCTTTCTAGTGGCGGCGAAGCTTGCCAATGTCGGCGTGCCGCTGGTGCTGAAGGAATTGGTGGATCGCATGACCATCACCCCCGACCAGCCCCGCGCCTTGCTGGTGCTGCCGCTTGGGGTGCTGGTCGCCTATGGCCTGCTGCGCCTCGGCACGACCCTCTTCACCGAATTGCGCGAATTCGTGTTCGCCAAGGTCACGCAGAGCGCGGTCCGCACGATTGCCCTGCAGGTGTTCCGCCATCTGCACGCGCTATCGCTGCGTTTTCATCTGAACCGCCAGACGGGTGGGATGACGCGTGACATCGAGCGCGGCACACGCGGCATTTCCTCTTTGGTGTCCTACACGCTGTACAGCATTCTTCCGACGCTGGTCGAAATCACGCTCGTGATCGGCTACCTAGTCTTGAACTATGACATCTGGTTTGCCGTAATCGCGCTGAGTGCCTTGCTGTTGTATATCGTGTTCACGGTGCTGGTCACGGAGTGGCGTACGCATTTCCGGCGCACCATGAACGACCTGGACTCCAAGGCCAATACCCGGGCGATCGACTCGCTCATCAACTATGAAACGGTCAAGTACTTCGGAAACGAAGATTACGAGGCGCAGCGTTACGACCACAGCATGCGCAACTGGGAGAGCGCGGCAGTCAAGTCACAGACTTCGCTCTCGCTGCTGAACACCGGGCAGGCGTCCATCATCGCCGTCGCGGTCACGCTCATCCTGTGGCGCGCCACGCAGGGCGTGATCGACGGCAGCATGACGCTGGGAGATTTGGTGCTGGTCAATGCCTTCATGATCCAGTTATACATTCCGCTCAATTTCCTGGGCGTGATCTACCGCGAGATCAAGCAGAGTCTAGCCGATATGGAGCGTCTCTTTTCGCTGCTGGACCAGCACCGGGAAGTGGCGGATGCACCAAATGCCCGGCCGCTGGCGATACGGGGAGCGGAGGTGCGCTTTTCGCACGTTGATTTCAGCTACGAATCGAAGCGGCAGATATTGTTCGACGTGGATTTCGCCATCCCGGCGGGCAGCACCACGGCAGTGGTCGGGCACAGCGGTTCCGGCAAGTCGACCCTGTCGCGCCTGCTGTTCCGCTTTTACGATGTCCAGGCCGGTGCCATCACCATCGACGGCCAGGATGTGCGCCACATTACCCAGGCTTCGCTGCGGCAGGCGATCGGCATCGTGCCGCAGGACACGGTGCTGTTCAATGACACGATCGAGTACAACATTGCCTACGGCAAGCCGGGAGCGAGTAAGGAGGAAATCGTCGCGGCGGCAAGGGCTGCCTATATCCACGATTTCGTCGAAAGCCTGCCGGACGGATATGCAACCATGGTTGGCGAACGCGGCCTGAAGCTGTCTGGCGGAGAAAAGCAGCGTGTGGCGATCGCCCGCACGCTGTTGAAAAATCCGTCCATCCTGATCTTCGATGAGGCCACATCGGCTCTCGACTCCAAGTCGGAGCAGGCGATCCAGGCGCAGCTGAAAGAGATCGCCAAGGATCGGACCACGCTGGTCATTGCGCATCGCCTGTCGACGATCGCCGATGCCGACCAGATCCTGGTGCTCGAGAATGGGCGCATCATCGAACACGGTACCCATGTGCAATTGCTGAGCGCAGATGGAGCCTATGCGCAGATGTGGGCGCGGCAGCAGGCTGGACGCGAGGAAGCGTCGGCCTCGCCATCGGAGAGGGAAGCCGCGGGGCAGGCAGTCGCCTAAGGATTGGGCAAACATTGCCGATATCGGGCGCCAATGGATTAGAATCGTTTCATGCATGCGCCGCCGCAGGCGGGGCGCCGGCCTGACGCGAGTCTCTGTTTCCACATCCCGTCTTGTTGAGAAGGAGTGAGCAGCATGTCCGTCCAGCATGAAATTCCCTCATATCTGGTCCCGCATGGCATCGGCCCGTGGGGCGTCTATCTGGAGCAGATCGACCGCGTCACTCCCCACCTCGGCCCTCTGGCGCGCTGGGTGGAGACGCTCAAGCGCCCCAAGCGCACGCTGATCGTCGATGTACCGATCGAGCGTGACGACGGCACCATCGCGCATTTCGAAGGGTATCGCGTCCAGCACAATCTATCGCGCGGTCCAGGCAAGGGCGGCCTGCGTTTTCACCAGGATGTCACGCTCGCCGAGGTCATGGCGCTAGCGGCATGGATGACCATCAAGAACGCCGCTGTCAACGTTCCCTATGGAGGCGCCAAGGGCGGTATCCGGGTCGATCCCAGGACGCTCTCCGAAGCCGAGCTGATGCGCATGACGCGCCGCTACACCAGTGAAATCAATATCATCATTGGGCCCCACAAGGACATCCCGGCGCCCGACGTCAATACCAATGAAAAGGTGATGGCGTGGATGATGGACACCTATTCGATGAATCAAGGCAGCACCGCTTCCGGCGTCGTGACCGGCAAGCCGATCTCCCTAGGGGGCAGTCTCGGGAGGCATGAGGCGACCGGGCGCGGGGTCTTCGTGGTCGGCTGTGAGGCGGCGGCCAAGCGCGGCCTCGATATACAGGGTGCGCGCGTAGCGATCCAGGGTTTCGGCAACGTGGGTGGAGTGGCGGCCCGCCTATTCGCCGAGGCCGGTGCAAGAATCGTCGCGGTGCAGGATCACGTCGCCACGCTGGCACGCGAGACTGGGCTCGATATTCCGGCGCTGCAGGCCTATGCAAAGGCACATGGCAGCATTGCCGGCTTTGCGGATGCCGATGCGCTGGCCGAACACGATCGCTTCTGGGAAACCGATTGCGACATTCTCGTGCCCGCTGCACTTGAGCAGCAAATTACCGAAGCCAATGCCGGCCGGATACGTGCAAGCATCATCCTGGAGGGCGCCAATGGCCCCACTACGCCGGAAGCGGACGACATCCTGCATGACAAGGACATATTGGTCGTGCCCGATGTGATTGCCAATGCCGGGGGCGTCACAGTGAGCTACTTCGAATGGGTGCAGGATTTTTCCAGTTTTTTCTGGACCGAGGATGAAATCAATCAGCGGTTGACGCGCATCATGCGCGAAGCGTTTACGGCCGTCTGGCATTTGGCAGAGGAGAAAAAAGTATCACTGCGTACCGCAGCCTTCATCGTGGCCTGTACCAGAGTGCTGCGGGCGCGCGAGATGCGCGGACTCTACCCCTGACGCTGCTTGTTTCGGACGAAAAGGCGTGGTTATAATCGCATCGCTATTTCCTTGTTGAACTTTAAAAATCATCGAGACGGACCGATGAATTCCGGGTACGGAGACGGTTTTTTGCGCGATTTCAATTACCGGTCTGTACGGCGCCTTACATTGAGCTTTTCGATACATTGACGCACATTATTTTCTCGGAGGCCGTATGAAACTATCCCAGCTGATTACCCTGCTTGTTGGCGCCGGAGCGATTGCCGTATCGGCACAAGCTCAGGAATTGAGCGGTACGCTCAAGAAGGCGAAGGACACCGGAACCATCACCATCGGCTACCGCGAGTCGTCGATTCCGTTTTCCTACCTGGACGACAAGCAACAGCCCATCGGCTATGCGATGGATTTGTGCATGCGCGTCGTCGACGCAGTAAAAACTGAATTGAAGATGCCGAACCTGAAGCTGAATCTGCAGCCGGTCACTTCGAGCAACCGGATCCCGCTTTTGCAGAATGGCACCATCGACCTCGAGTGCGGGTCGACCACCAACTCAGTGGTGCGTCAGGAACAAGTCGCCTTCGGTCCGACTTACTTCGTGGTGAACGTTACCGCGGCGGTGAAGAAATCTTCGGGTATCAACAGCCTCGCCGATTTGAACGGCAAGACGGTATCGACGACGTCGGGCACGACCTCGGTTCCGCTGCTGAAAGGCTATAAAAAGACCGAGAACATTCAGGTCAAGGAAATCTATGGGAAAGACCACGCCGAATCCTTCCTGCTGATGGCGGATGGCCGCTCGGCCGCCATGGTTATGGATGACATCCTGCTGGCCGGCCAGATCGCCAATTCCCGGGATCCGGGCGAGTTCAAGATCATCCCCGAATCCTTGCGCCAAGAACCCTATAGCATGATGTTGCGCAAGGGCGATCCACAGTTCAAGGCCTTGGTGGACAAAACCGTGGGCGCCATCCTGAAATCGCCGGAAATCGAAAAGATCTACGCGAAGTGGTTCACCAGTCCGATCCCGCCGAAGAACATCAACCTTAATTTCCCGATGACGCCTGCCATCAAGGAGGCGTTTCAGAATCCGAACGACAAGGGAATTTGAGCGCGTCAGAGGTGAAAGAGGCCGGAGGGCGTGCGACGCCCATCCGGCTTTTTTTTGGGCGGCTGCGGCAAGGCATGGGCGTTTGCCCTCCTTTACAGTTTGATTCTGCCCCCACAGAATGGCAGATTGCAGGATCACAGGGGAAATCGAATGAGTTTGGGAATACTATTTGAGCAGGTGCCGGAAGGCGACGCCTTATGGGGCGAGATGCTGCTTTCCGGGCTTGGCTGGACGCTGGCCGTTGCCGCGCTTTCCTGGATCATCGCTTTCATACTCGGCTCCATCGTCGGGGTGGTGCGCAGCACTGACAGGCCATGGCTGGTACGGGCTGGCAATGCCTATGTCGAGCTATTCCGCAATATCCCTCTGCTGGTCCAGCTTTTTGTCTGGTACTTCGTGGTGCCAGGCCTGATCCCTGCGGTGAAGGAATGGGTCACCGGTCTCGACCCCACCGAGCACCAGTTCGCCACCGCCGTGATTTGTCTCGGGTTCTTCACCTCCGCCCGGATTGCGGAGCAGGTGCGCTCCGGCATCCAGGCACAGTCGCGCGGTCAGCGCAATGCGGCGTATGCGCTGGGCTTGACCGAGTTCCAGGCGTATCGCTTCGTGCTGTTGCCGATGGCCTATCGCATCATCATTCCGCCGCTGACTTCGGAACTGATGAACCTCATCAAGAACACCTCGGTCGCTTATTCGATCGGCCTGGTCGAGCTGTTCTTCCGCACTCGTGAAATGGGCGAGATGACCTTCCGCTATTTCGAGGCATTCGGCGCCGCCACCGTGATCTATGTGGCCATTGCCCTGACGGCCAATCGCGTCATGGCCTTCATCGAACGCCGCATCGCGGTGCCCGGTTACATCGCAGGGGGGAAGTGATGACTGATCTCGATTTCGACGTCATTCTCCGCACTTGGCCCTACCTGCTGAGCGGGTTGCAATACACGGTGCAGCTGACCGTGGTGGCAACACTGGGCGGCATCTTCTTTGGCACGCTGGTGGCGATGGCGCGCCTTTCATCCTTCAAGTCCTTATCCCTGGTGGCGGCTGGTTACGTCAATCTGATGCGTTCGGTGCCGCTGCTACTGGTGATCTTCTGGTTCTACTTCCTCGCGCCGGTGATCGTCCAGGCAGTGACCCGTTCGGAGTACCCAATCCAGGTCGGTGCCGACCGCTCCGCCTACATTACCTTCATCATGTTCGAGGCGGCCTATTTCGCGGAGATCATGCGGGCGGGAATCCAGAGCATTTCCAGGGGACAGGTGAATGCGGGCTATGCGCTGGGCTTCACCTATTGGCAATCGATGCGTCTGGTGATCCTCCCGCAGGCCTTCCGCAATATGTTGCCAATTCTGCTGACCCAGACCATCGTCCTGTTTCAGGACGTGTCGCTGGTGTCGCTCCTGAATGTGACCGATTTCGTCGGTGCCTCGGTGAAGATTGCCCAGCGCGACAGCCGGATCGTCGAGCTGTATCTATTCGTCGCCGTTGTCTATTTCCTGCTCAGTTTCACCCTGTCGACCCTGGTCAAGAAACTGCAAAAGCGCATCGCCATCATTCGATAAGGATAAGCTCATGATCGAGATAAAGAATGTCAGCAAGTGGTACGGCAATTTCCAGGTGCTGACCGATTGCAGCACCAGCGTGTCGAAGGGAGATGTGGTGGTGGTCTGCGGCCCCTCCGGTTCCGGCAAATCCACACTCATCAAGACGGTGAATGGCCTGGAGCCGTTCCAGAAAGGCGAAATCCTGGTTGACCAGGTTTCGGTCGGCGCTCCGAAAACCAACTTGTCCAAGCTGCGTGCACGCATCGGCATGGTGTTCCAGAACTTCGAACTTTTCCCGCACATGTCGATTCGCCAGAATCTCACCATCGGGCAAATCAAGGTGCTCGGCAGGAGCGAAGAGGAGGCCACCGAGAAGGGACTCAAGTACCTCGACCGCGTCGGCCTGCTATCACAAAAGGACAAGTTCCCGGGCCAACTGTCCGGCGGCCAGCAGCGCGTCGCAATCGCCCGCGCCTTGGCAATGAACCCGATCGCCATGCTGTTCGATGAGCCCACTTCCGCGCTCGACCCGGAAATGATCAATGAAGTCCTGGACGTGATGGTCGGCCTGGCCCAGGAAGGCATGACGATGATGGTAGTCACGCACGAAATGGGCTTTGCCAAGAAGGTCGCGGATCGCGTGATCTTCATGGATCAGGGCAGAATCGTCGAGGATTGCGTCAAGGATGAGTTCTTCGCGGCACCGCGTTCCGAGCGCGCGCGGGATTTTTTGGCGAAGATCATCCACTAGCTCGGCGCGCGGCGGCGACGAGCGAGCGGGTAAAATAGCGGCAGTTTCAGAAAGAATCTGCCATGTCCACATCTTCCGTATCGTCCTCTCTCACAAGCATCACGCTGACCCGTCCCGACGACTGGCATCTCCATCTGCGCGACGGTGCGGCAATGGCGGCGGTTTTGCCGCATAGTGCCCGGCAGTTCGGTCGTGCAATCGTCATGCCCAACCTCAAGCCGCCGGTGACAAGCACGGCTCAGGCGGGCGCCTACCGCGAACGCATTTTGGCGACGCTGCCGGCCGGGATGAGCTTCGAGCCGCTGATGACGCTTTACCTTACCGACAATACCTCGCCGGATGAGATCCGCCGCGCCAAGGATTGCGGTTGGGTGCATGCCGTGAAACTGTATCCGGCTGGGGCGACCACCAATTCCGATGCCGGCGTGACAGACCTGCGCAAGTGCTACGCGGCCTTGGAAGCGATGCAGGAAACCGGCATGCCGCTTTTGGTGCATGGCGAGGTGACCGATCCCTCGATCGACATCTTCGATCGCGAAGCCGTGTTCATCGAGCGCGTGATGGAGCCTCTGCGCCGTGACCTGCCCGGGCTCAAAGTCGTATTCGAGCACATCACGACCAAGGAGGCGGCGCAGTACGTGAGCGAGTCACAAGGTCCCATAGCGGCAACCATCACCGCCCACCATCTGCTGTACAACCGCAATGAGATCTTCAAGGGCGGAATTCGGCCGCACTACTATTGCCTGCCTGTCCTGAAGCGCGAGGAGCATCGCCAGGCTTTGGTTCACGCAGCGACGTCCGGCAATCCGAAATTTTTCCTGGGCACCGACTCAGCACCTCATCCCAAAGGCTTGAAGGAGCATGCCTGCGGCTGCGCCGGCTGCTACACCGCTCTGCATGCCATGGAACTGTACGTCGAGGCCTTCGATCGGGCCGGCGCCCTCGATAAGCTGGAAGCCTTCGCCAGCTTCAACGGCCCCGCATTTTATGGCTTGCCGCGCAATCGCGGCACGATCACCCTGCGCCGGGAAAGCTGGGAAATTCCTACAGAAATTCCCTTTGGCGAGACCGCCTTGGTGCCCTTGGACGGTGGCCAAAGCATAGGGTGGAAAATGATGTGATCCAGGCCGCCTGTGCCGGCGGAGCGGATTTCCTTTCCGCAATCGATTGGAGCCGTCCTTGGCTCGAAGCTCTGCTTCCCTGCGCTCGCCGCGTCCTGGCCGAAGCGGATTGGCGCGCCGCCCTTAATGAGGCGGCCGCAGCAGCGGCGCTATGCAATCATCGCGGCCTGCCGATCCGCTTCGTGCCGCAGGAGGATCTGCCTAGAAGCGTCGCCTACGAGTCCTTCATCGATGCCACCGGCATGGTGCCGACCCGCAGTAATCTACACGACTTTTTCAATGCCCTGATCTGGCTGAGGTTCCCGGAAATAAAGCGGGCTTTGAATCGGTTGCAGGGGGCGGAAATTGCCCAAGCCGAGGCGCAGGGATTGCATTCACGGGGGCGGCTGCGGGATGCAGCCACGATCTTCGACGAAAACGCGGCCTTGGTGGTCACATTCGACAAGGCTTGGGTGCAGGCTTTGCGCGACCGGCATTGGCGGGACGCCTTGCTGGATGATCGCGACAGGTTCGGAAATAAAGTTCAGGTGACGCTGTTTGGGCATGCACTGCTCGAGAAACTGGTGTCGCCCTACAAGGCCATTACGGCGCATGCCTGGGTTGTCCCCGTTACCCCGGCGTTTTTCTCGCGTCCGCCTGAGAGCCAGTGCGCATGGCTGGATTCCATTGTTTCGAGGCAGATCACAGGCGGCTTCTCCACCCAGGAATTCACCCCATTGCCTGTTCTTGGTGTTCCAGGATGGTTCCCCGGACAAGATGTCGGCTTTTATGCGGACGAAACAGTATTTCGGCCCTTTAGAAAATAAGGCGGCCGGTGGGGCAGGGACGTAGCCTTACGCTTCTCTTCAAACAGGAAATAAAAAAGGCACCCGAAGGTGCCTTTTAAATTCCAATCGATGACTTGATTAGAATGCCTTGCGCAGACCAACGCCCAGAGCGGTTTGGTTTTCGCCGGCAACGGTGTAGCCCGAGTTCAGCAGGCCGGTGTTGCCCAGACGCTTGTTACGCGTAAAGCCCAGGTTCACGTAAGCCGTGGTGGTCTTGGAGAAGTTGTAATCGACGGCAAACTTGAACAGATCGGCGTTACGATCGCTGACGTTCTTGTCCTTCTTGTGGATCCAGTTGGCCAGGAACACCATGTTGGTGCCGATCGGAGCGGCTGCGCCAATGCTCCAGAAGTCGGTGTTGAACAGATCGGACTGGAACGGGTTCTTGTAGTTAGCGAACTCCACGTGGGCAGTTGCCACGCCGAAGTTGTACTTACCGCCGATATGCCATGCACGCTGGCCGGATTCGGTAGTGGGAACGGCAGCGCCGTTGACCAGAGCACCGTTGTTCTTGCTATCGAAGTAACCGGCAGCAACCGTCAGCGGGCCATTGGCGTACTTGCCGGACAGCGACCAGGTGCGGCCTGCGCCGTTGTCGCCGGCAACGTTGCCGAAGCCATACAGCAGGCTGGCGTCAAAGCCGCTGAAGCTGGGGGTGTTGTAGACGATGGAGTTGTCAACCCAGTAGTAAGAGAAGCCTTGAGCAACCGGGTTTGCAGACGTGGCTTGGAAAGCCAGGCTGTTCAGCGAGCCGAAGTTCGAGAAGCCGTTGGAGTCAACTGCGATTTGCGACAGCACGAACGGGGACCAGTTGCGGCCCAAAGTCACGGAACCGAAGCCACCCTTCAGGCCGACAGTCGCGCCACGGTCGAACAGCTTGCCGGCAACCGGGCCGGTACCAGCTGCGCCGTTACCCAGCATGCCGCCGGTAGCGGACGAGAAGCCGTTTTCCAGAGCGAAGGTTGCAGCCAGGCCGCCACCCAGATCTTCGGAGCCGCGGATACCCCAGCGGTTGGTGGCTTCGATGCCGCTTTGGAAGCCAATGCGGTTGCCGGTTTGGCCAGCAACTGCGCCGGCAGCAGCGCTTTGATTGCCGGTGGTGTACAGAACACCAGCGTCAACGATACCGTACAGGGTCACGCTCGATTGTGCTTGGGCTGCGCCTGCGAAGGCACCCAGAACTGCGAGTGCGAGAAGCGATTTTTTCATTAATAAATCTCCAAGGGTAGGGTGCTAAAATTTTCTTGTTGCATCCAGCAAGGCCACTAGTGGTAACGCCCCTGCCGAGACTTCTGAACGAGATGATCAAGAAGCTAGTAGCGATTTCATCAAATCATTGCTCTGAGAGCAAAGAGTATTTGGGTTTTAAGGTGGCAAGCTGGCAATTATGTGGCCTCTCAACAACAGGTGCAGATAATTAATATATTTTTTGCAACATGTCTTGATGGGGAGCTTGCTGGCGCGATTTTGGCCTTGGATGGATGCAAAACTGTCTTTTGATGAGGATATGACATGCCTGAAATGGATAACTTGATTGCCGGAGTGGACAAAATGTTGCGCGTCGTCGCCGGTGTGGCGGCGGCCTCACGTCCGAATCCGGGAGCCAAGCTGGCCGATGTTTTGCTCGACGACGCCCAACGGCGCCACAGTGCCGGCCTGATGCGCGTGAATCACGTGGGCGAAGTGTGCGCGCAGGCCTTGTATGATTCCCAGGGCCGGTTTGCCCGCACCGAAGAATTAAGGCGCCAGTTCGCCCAAGCGGGGAGGGAAGAGGAAGATCATCTGGCCTGGACGGCCGAACGCCTGCGCGAGCTGGGGTCGCGCCCCAGCTTTCTCAATCCGTTCTGGTATGCGGGGGCGTATGTGCTCGGTGCGGCGGCGGCCCGCATCGGCGACGCGCAAAGTCTCGGCTTCGTCGTGGAGACGGAGCGGCAGGTGGAAGCGCATCTGGCCAGCCACATGAAACGCTTGCCGGCACCCGATGAGAAATCCCGGGCCATCGTCGAGCAGATGCGGGTGGATGAGGCCGAGCACGGTGCGGCTGCCCATGACTTGGGCGCCGCTCCTGTGCCGGCGCCAGTGCGACACGCAATGCGCGCAATGGCCAAGCTCATGACGAGCACGGCCTATTATGTATAGCGCTGGAGAGCGCCGGGGCTGAAGCGCAATGCCCCATCACTGGCGGCCCGGGTGTCCCGCATTCGTTAGCCTCAAGATGCGAAAACCCTTTATGGGAGCATCTTCTTTTTTGATTCCTTGATAACGCCCTGCAAAGAGGCGGGGTTATTGGGCGCTGCGTTACTCTACTAAATCGTCAATGATCTCGTAGGAATGCGTCAAAGTTGCGGTTTTTTCCAGCATGATCGAGGCGGAACAGTACTTTTCGTGAGAAAGCTTGATCGCCCGTTCCACCAGATTCGCCTTCAGGTTGCGGCCCCGTACAATGAAGTGGAAATGGATGCTCGTGAATACCTTGGGATCTTTTTCGGCGCGCTCCGACTTGAGGGTGACATCGCAGCCGCGAATGTCCTGACCGCTCTTGCGAAGAATCAGCACGACATCGTAAGCCGTGCAGCCCCCCGTGCCTGCTAGGACAACTTCCATCGGGCGCGGGGCGAGGTTGCGGCCGCCGCCTTCCGGCGCGCCATCCATTGCGACGACATGGCCTGAGCCGGTTTCCGCTAAAAAAGTCATTCCGGACAAGCCGGTCCAGCGTACTGTGCATTCCATGATGTTCTCGGTTCCAACGCGGGCGCTAATTGTAACCCTTGTGGCTAGCACTGCATGCCTGGGCGAGGCCGAGCGGTGTGGCGACATTTCGTCCATAAAACGTGCCGCCGAGGTCAGGTACCGGGCGTATATATAATGTTTGACGCCAAGTCCTTGAAAAGGCTATACTTTCAGGCTTTCCGTGCGCTCAGGAAAAGATAACAAGGCCGAGTCCGCAAGGTAGTTGCTTGTGGAACCACCATTTGAGCGAATAAATTTCACCAGGACATCATCATGAAAACCTTTTCCGCTAAATCCCATGAGGTGCAGCGCGACTGGTTCGTGATTGACGCGACGGACAAGGTCCTCGGACGTGTTGCCAGCGAAGTGGCACGCCGACTGCGCGGCAAGCACAAACCGGAGTTCACTCCCCACGTCGATACGGGCGACTACATCGTCGTCATCAATGCAGGCAAGCTGCGCGTGACCGGCAACAAGGAGCTGGACAAGAAGTATTATCGCCACTCGACCTACCCGGGCGGTATCTACGAAACCAACTTCCAGAAGATGCAGCAGCGTTTTCCGGGGCGTGCGCTGGAGAAGGCCGTCAAGGGCATGTTGCCCAAGGGCCCCCTCGGCTACGCAATGATCAAGAAGCTGAAGGTCTATGCCGATGGTACCCATCCGCATGCCGCCCAGCAGCCCAAGGCACTCGAAATCTAAGGAATAGACATGATCGGTAACTACAACTATGGAACCGGCCGTCGCAAGAGTGCAGTGGCTCGCGTCTTCATCAAGGCCGGCTCCGGCAAGATTGTCGTCAATGGCAAGCCGGCGGCGGAATACTTCTCCCGCGAGACGGGTCTGATGGTGATCCGTCAGCCGCTCGAACTGACCAACAACGTCGAGCGCTTCGACATCATGGTGAACGTGCATGGCGGCGGCGAATCCGGTCAGGCCGGTGCTGTGCGCCACGGCATTACGCGCGCCCTGATCGATTACGATGCGGGTCTCAAGCCCGATCTGGCCAAGGCCGGCTTCGTGACGCGCGATGCCCGCGAGGTCGAGCGTAAGAAGGTCGGTCTGCGCAAGGCACGTCGCGCCAAGCAGTTCTCGAAGCGCTAAGCCAGAACCGAGCGCGCTTGTTCAGCGCATCGAAAGCCGCCGGGCCTTGTGCCGGGCGGCTTTTGTTTTTTGTAACGAATTGTTTTGCCGTTCGGCGTTCCGCCGCAAGAGCTGTCATTCTTGCCCCTGGACGCTGAAGCATCAGGTCGGCACTGTTAAAATCAGGCGTCGGAATAATGCAGGAGCAAGGAAGTCACATGATCAAAGTAGGGATCGTCGGCGGCACGGGCTACACGGGAGTGGAATTGCTGCGCCTGTTGGCCGCGCATCCGGACGTGCAATTGACCGCAATTACCTCGCGCAAGGAAGACGGCATGCCGGTCGCCGACATGTTTCCTTCATTGCGCGGCCATGTCTCGCTTGCGTTTTCCGCGCCGGAAAAGGCGCGTCTGGCCGATTGCGACGTGGTTTTTTTTGCCACCCCGCACGGCGTGGCCATGGCTCAGGCACGCGAGCTACTGGCCGCCGGCGTAAAAGTCATCGATCTGGCGGCCGATTTCCGCCTGAAAGACACCGCGGAATTCGAGAAATGGTATGGCATGCCGCACGCATGCCCCGATATTCTCGAGGAAGCCGTGTATGGCCTCCCCGAAATCAATCGGGAAGCGATCCGGAATGCCAGGCTGATTGGTCTGCCCGGTTGTTATCCGACGTCGATGCAACTCGGCTTCGCGCCCTTGCTGGCGTCAGCAAAGCCGTTGGTGAACGAGGCGACGCTAATAGCCGATTGCAAATCGGGGGTGTCGGGAGCCGGACGCAAGGCTGAGGTCCACACGCTTCTGGCCGAAGCGGCGGACAACTTCAAGGCTTACGGCGTCAAGGGCCATCGCCATCTGCCGGAAACCGTGCAGGGCTTGCAGGCAATCGCCAAGCGCCCGGTCGGGCTGACTTTCGTGCCGCATCTGGTGCCGATGATCCGCGGTATCCATTCCACCTTGTACGCCAGCATCCTGCCTGAAGCGCGCGACACCGATTTCCAGGCCTTGTATGAAAAGCATTATGAAGGCGAGATCTTTGTCGACGTCATGCCGCCCGGCAGTCATCCCGAAACCCGATCGGTGCGCGCGTCCAACAAGTTGCGCATCGCCGTTCACCGTCCGGGTGGAGGAGACTTGCTGGTCATACTGGTGGTGGAGGACAACCTGGTCAAGGGTGCTGCGGGCCAAGGCGTACAGTGCATGAACATCATGTTCGGCCTGGACGAGTCGGCCGGCCTGAAGCAGGTCCCCGTCCTGCCTTGAGCTAGCTTTGGAACGGAATAGGGCGGTGCGGTCTTGAGTTCCCTCAAGTACAAACTGTGGCGGCGGCGCATGTCGATTTCATCATCGCGCATGGCGATCCGTACGCACCGCCCCTGGCCGATACGCGCACTCTTCATTCTCTTGCTGGTGGTTCTCGTAACCGCCCTGGCTTACCAATGGCTGCGCGAATGGGCTGAACCGGCCGCGCGCGCTGCTTATGATGGTCGTCAGCAACTGGCTAGTTACAAGGAGCAACTCGAGAAAGTCAGCAGGGAGCGCGATCAGCTTTCCGCGACGGTGAATGCGGCAGAAAGCCAGCTTAATATCGAGCGCGCCGCACAAAAACAGTTGCTTACTCAAGTGCGGGGACTGGAATCGGATAACACCCGCTTGAAGGAGGACCTGGCTTTCTTCGAAAGCTTGCTGCCCAATGCGACTGGGCCGCAAGGCATCTCCATTCGTCGGGTAAAGGTGGACATGGTTGCGTCTAATCAACTGCGTTACCGTTTGCTGGTCATGCAAGGCGGGGCAAGTGACCGAAATTTCGTAGGCAATTTGCAACTGGCGGTGACTACTCTGCAAGAGGGCAAAAGTGCTATGATAATTTTCCCCGAAAGCCATTCCGCCGAGCAGGATAAGTTCAAGCTCAGCTTCAAGCATTATCAGCGCGTCGAAGGAATCCTGACCGTTCCGGAAGGCGCGGTTGTCAAGCTGGTACAGGCGCGTGTACTGGAAAAAGGTCAAATCCGGGCGCAACAAGCCGCCAACCTCTAAGGGAGAGCGATCATGCTAGGCCGTAAAAGCAAAAGCACAATCGATAGTCTGATTGGCATTTCTACAAAGATCGCCGGCGATCTGCATTTCAAGGGCGGCCTGCGTATCGACGGACAGGTGCGCGGCAATGTGATCGCCGAGAGCGAGCACGACAGCATGCTGGTGATTTCAGAGCACGCCCGCGTCGAAGGCGAAGTGCGGGTGGCGCACCTGGTGGTCAACGGCGAGATTGTCGGTCCCGTTTTCTGCTCCGAATTGCTTGAATTGGAGCCGAAAGCCCGCATAACCGGAGATGTGCATTACAAGGCTCTGGAAATGCACGGCGGCGCCTTGGTGTCGGGCAAGCTGACCCATGAGCAGGCCGGCGAACCGGTCCTGAAGCTGGCGCTGTCCAATACGTGATTGGCGCCAAAGGCCTATAATAGGGGCCATACCGTTGTCCCGCAGGAGTATGACATGAATGCCGTTACCGAAATGCCTGACCCGATTGTCTTCACCGATAGTGCCGCGACAAAAGTCGCGCAACTGATCGAGGAAGAGGGCAATCCCGACCTGAAGCTGCGTGTCTTCGTGCAGGGCGGCGGCTGCTCCGGCTTCCAATACGGGTTTACCTTCGATGAAATTATCAATGAAGACGACACCACGATGAGCAAAAATGGTGTCCAGCTGCTGATCGACTCGATGAGCTACCAGTATCTGGTCGGTGCCGAGATCGATTACAAAGACGATATTGAAGGTGCCCAATTCGTCATCAAGAATCCGAATGCCACCACCACCTGTGGTTGCGGCTCGTCGTTCTCGGCTTGACGGGATTCAGGCTTCACTGAAAAGGACGCTGCGGCGTCCTTTTTCATTTCCGTTAGCGTCCCCCCGGATAAAGCGCACCCAGGATGCGCAATCCGGCGGCGCCTGTCGTTGCCGGCAGGTTGCCTGGCAGGCGCTCCACGAAGCGGTGTGCCAGCCACGCGAATGCCAGCGCCTCGACGTGATTGGGCGGTACACCTAGTTGATCGGTCGATGCGACCGGAATCGGATGCGCATGCTCGCGCAGCGCTTGCTCCAGTTGCTGCATCAGGAAGCTGTTGTAGGCCCCGCCGCCGCAGACATAAACCGCTTCCGTATCCGATGCATGCGCACGAACGGCGTCGGCCAGCGTGGTCGCGGTGAGTGCTGCCAGGGTCGCCTGGACATCTCTTGGCGCTGCGTCCGGAAAATCCTCTAGTTTGGCGGCGAGCCAGGCGGAATGGAATAGATCCCGGCCGGTGCTTTTGGGAGGCGGCATGGCGAAATACGGTTCCTGCCGCAAGGAGTGCAGCAGCGCAGGAAGCACGTTGCCGCCTGCGGCCCAGGCGCCGTCGGTATCGTAAGCCACGCCCTGATGTCGCATGATCCAGGCATCCATCAAGACGTTCCCGGGACCGGTATCGAAGCCGGCCGCTACATGATTCCCGCGCAGGACGCTGATATTGCTGATGCCGCCGATATTGGCCACAACGCGCGTTGCGTCGGCCTTTCCGAATACCGCTTGATGAAATGCCGGTACCAAGGGCGCGCCCTGGCCGCCGGCCGCGATGTCGCGACTGCGAAAGTCAGCGATGACATCGATGCCGGCCAGCTCCGCGAGCAAGGCGGCATTGCCGATCTGCCGCGTATAGCTGGCATCGGGGCGATGCCGGATGGTTTGGCCGTGCATGCCGATCGCGGCCACATCCTCGACTTTCCTGCGGCCTTCGGCCAGCAACTGCTGCACGCAGGCCGCGTATTGCCGGGAAAGGGCATTCGCGGCCTGCGCTTCGCGATGGATTTCATCTTCCCCTGGGATCTGCAAGGCCATCAGCTCCGCGCGCAAGGCGGCAGGGAAGGGCAGGTAGGCCGTTGCGACGGGGGTGACCGGCGAGCCGGAGTCGCCCGGGGCAAACGAAGCGAGCACGCCATCGACGCCATCCAGGCTGGTGCCCGACATCAGGCCGATATGCAGGGAAGAGTGGGAAGCAGGCATGAAAAAACCGTCCGGAGTGACTGGATTCTACAGTTCCACGGACGGTTTGAGGTAATGCGCCGAATGCGCGGTGCGCTTACTTTGCGGCCAGCTGAGTGCCCTCGCCTCGGGCGTTTAGCAAGGACAGCCGGTGGCGCATATCCGCGGCCAGGGTGCGGAAGCGTTGAAGCTCCGCGCCGGCCAGGGGCTGCGCGTTCGGAATGGAAATCGACATCGGATCGCGCGGCTCATTGTTGACCCGGAACTCGTAATGGAGATGCGGGCCGGTCGA
>JAEWBA010000365.1 GCA_023391395.1 Pseudomonadota bacterium | reverse complement strand
CTTCTCCATGACGGCGTAGTCGATGGAGATATCCTCCAGCTTGGTGAAGGCAGCGGGCAGCTCGATCTTGTCATCCTTGGCGGCACACTGCTCCCAGACCGAGCTGGCCGCTTGCAGCAGCTCGGGGTGATAGCTTTCGAAGGCTTCGAGAATGGCACTCGCCTTGAAGCAGAAGATGCCGCTGTTCCAGACATAGTTTCCCTGCGCCAGATAGGTGGCGGCGGTTGCGCTGTCGGGCTTTTCCACGAAGCGCTGTACCGCATAGCCGTCCTGGCTGACGCGTTCCCCCATCTCGATATAGCCGAAGCCGGTTTCGGGCGCCGTGGGCCGGATGCCGAACAGGACCAGGAAGCCATCGTTGGCCAGCATCCGCGCGTGCTGTACGGCTTCGCGGAAAGCTTCGGTATCGGTGATCAGGTGGTCGGCGGGCATCACGAGGAGACAGGCATCGCCGTGCTCCTGCTTCGCCCGCAGTGCCGCCATCACGATCGCAGGCGCGGTGTTGCGCCCTGCCGGCTCCAGAAGGTAGAGCGGCTTGACCGAGTGCGTCGCCAGCTCGTCACGCGAGCGGAAGTAATATTCCTGATTGGTGACGATCACCGGTGCCGCTTCCGCCGCTACTGCCTGGGCACGCTCATAGGTCTGCGCGAAAAGGCTTTTGCCGCCGCCGATGCGCATGAAGGGCTTGGGATGTGCCTCACGCGATACCGGCCACAAGCGGGTGCCGGCGCCACCGGAAAGAATAATGGGAAGTAACATGGTATAAGTGAATTCCGTGATTGCCGCGGCAGCGCACTCGAAAACCTTTCGCTCGCTCTGCGCCTTGGTGCCGCATGGGACACTCACTTTATAGAGCACGCCCTTCCCGCTCTTATTGTTATTTGACAAAAGGCGTGCGCCTTGTTTTCAACCGTCAATTTTTTGCATGAGCACTTACGCGATCGGAGATGTGCAAGGTTGTCAGGAACGCTTGCACGAGTTGCTAGCACACATACATGAGAAGGCGCCGGATGCACAGTTGATCTTTGTCGGCGACTTGGTCAATCGCGGCCCGCACTCGCTCGAGGCCTTGCGCCAGATCCGCGCGCTTGGTCCGCGTGCGCGCGTGGTCCTGGGCAATCACGATCTCCATCTTCTTGCGGTCGCGCAAAACATTCGCAAACGCCATCGCAGTGACACGCTCGATGAAATCCTGTCCGCGCCGGACCGCGAGGAATTGATCGACTGGGTCAGGCAGCAACCGCTTGCCATCTTCGATCATGACCATCTTTTCGTGCACGCCGGCGTCCTGCCGCAGTGGACGGCGCAGCAGGCGGTGGAACTGGCAGGAGAGGTGGAAAGGGTGTTACGCGGACCAGATTGGGTGGATTTCCTGCGCCAGATGTATGGCAACGAGCCCGCGCGCTGGGACGACAGCCTGCAAGGAGTGGATCGCCTGCGCTGCATCGTCAATGCCCTGACGCGCATGCGCTTCTGCTTGCCGGACGGCACGATGGATTTGATTTCTTCCAAGGGCGGTGTGGAGAGCGCGCCGCCGGGCCACATTCCCTGGTTCGACATCGCTGGGCGCAAGACCGAGGACGTGACGGTGGTATTCGGGCACTGGTCAGCGCTTGGGCTAACCATGCGTCCCAATCTCATCGGCCTGGATACCGGTTGTCTGTGGGGCGGCAAGCTGAGTGCGGTTTGCCTGGAAGACCGCTCCGTGATCCAGATGGACTGCCCGCAGTATCAGCAGCCGGGGACGGTCTGAGGGCATCCGAAAAAGGCGCGCCATAGGCAAGGTCTCCGCGGCCGGGAACGCGTAGCCCCACGCGATTGCTAAGTGCCGCTTTCCCGCATGACCGGCGTACCGGCAGCTGCATCCTCATCCAGCGCCTCCCCCAGCGCAGCGACAATCGATGCGCGCGCGGCCGCCGCCAGTTCGCGGCGATGCGGTTCGTGCGCGGTGTCCAGCAGCGGCAAGGGGATCAATTGCACGCGCATGTCGCGGGCACCGAGTATGTACCAGACGCTTTGCACCAGCGTGGTTTCGCCGGCGAAGTCGGCGGCCGGATGCAGCCGGCCTTCGCCATCGACATAACGCAGGGCAAAGGGTTGTACCGGCAGCTTCGCCTCGATCGCCGCCTCGAACAGATTGGCGTGAAAAGGCAGCACAGCACCCTGCTTCGCGGTCGTCCCTTCGGGAAAGAAGGCGACATGCTCGCCGGCCTGCAGCTTTTCCACCAGGCCTTCGTAAATTCTGCGCACGTCGCGCACGCGGCCGCGCGCAATGAATATCGTGCCTGCCTTGTCGCAAAGCCAGCCGATGACCGGCCAATCACGGATATCCGACTTGGCCACGAAACGGTGCGGCTGCACGGCATTGATGACGAAGATGTCGAGCCAGGAAATGTGGTTTGCCACCACCAGGGCATGCGAGGCGCGTGGCACTTCTCCCACGACCTCGAGCCGCACCCGGCAGAGCGCCAGCAGCTTGAGCGACCAGCGGTGAATATGGGCGTTGCGCTCGGCAGGATTGGCGCGCGGGAACACCAGGGCACAGGTCAACAAACCGGCCGCCAGATGCAGCAACAGGCGCGCCAGCCGGAACAGGATCATGCCGTTGCCTGCGCGCGCTCGAATGCGATATGGCCGTCGACGATGGTGGTGCGCACCTGTCCAGCCAGCTCATAGCCGAGGAAAGGCGTGTGCTTGCCCTGGCTGGCAAGGCTGTGGGGCTCGACCATCCAGCGCGCCTCCGGATCGAAGAGGCACAGGTCGGCGGCGCTCCCGACCGCCAGCTGCCCCGCAGGCAGGCCGATCACGCGCGCCGCATCGATGGTGATCTTGCGCAGCGCCTGGGTCAGCCTCTGGCCGCGCTCATCGACGCATTCCTCGGCCCACTTGAGGGCAAGAGAGAGCAGCAATTCCAGGCCGGTTGCACCAGGTGAGGCCTCGCCGAAGGGCAAGTGCTTTTCATCGTCGTCGACTGGCGTGTGATCCGAACAGATGGCATCAATGGTGC